>DASRLM010000214.1:0-3725 GCA_035648455.1 Puia sp.
GCAAAAGGCGTTTTAACTTTTAACATACATTCTTCCTTAAAAGACAGCAGCAACCTTACCTGCATGATCCCTTATCAGTATAACGGGAAAAGAATAGATGAAATTACAGTTAATGAGATCAGGCAATCTTATATTGTCCGGACAATAAAAGGTTTTGAATACGCCATGCTGTTGATAAGACCGGGATTGAATTATAAGCTGACAGCCCATTATATGAACTGATTATTGGTTATGGGTTTTGCTGAATTTCTCAATTGGCCGCGGTCTCTTCCTGCGCAGTGCAATCAGTTCGCCATTTTGATATCTGTGGTAGTTTTCCAGCGCTGAGCGAAGGATGCCAAGCGCTTTCCGGATGTGTTGATCTACCGTATTCTCGGAAATATTAAGGCGTTGTGCAATGCTTTTATAAGTTAAATTTTCCTGACGACTGAGTTTAAATACTTCCCTGCATTTGGGGGGCAGTTTCTCGATCTGATTATTAATTAACTGCAACTGCTCTTTGTTTTCCAGTATTTCATTTCCTTCAGGTGTAAGCATTTTTTGGTCATTCATCAATACCCGTGTATGGTATTTCTGTTTTACCAATTCATGACGATAATAATTGAATATTTTATTTTTTGCCAGAGCGAACAGATAGGCTTTAAAATCTTCGATAAGGTGCAGCTCCGTTTTCTGCTGGTAAATAGCGAGAAAAATATCCTGTGTAAGTTCCTTGGCCGTTTCTGTAGAACCGGTTTTCCCTGCGATCAGGCTCACCAGTTGCATGACATATCTTTCGTATAATACATCAAATGCAACTTCAGCACCCTGTTGCCACAGGCTGATGAGTGAGGGGTCGCTATTGCACTGCAGGTTTATGATTGGAAATATTAATGATCAAATCTACCAAAAATTAATATACAACCTGTCGGGTTTAATCTCTTTTCTGCGGGTCATAAAGAAAAATAAAAAAAGAATGATACCGGGATAACGGAATGGCGGGTTTTAAGGTACTTATATCAACAGGGTAACTTTAGGATGATACAAAAATCCCAAACCGTTTTTATTTATGGATAAACAGCATTTGCTTTATTTGCTGAATAAACAGGAAGACAAGCGTTTGACTAACGCGGAACGCCATGAATTGGAGCAATGGTATGCATTGCTGAACAGCAGCACAACCGATTTAGCTGAGCAGTACCGGTTTAACCCGGAATGGAGTGAAGAGATGCTCAGGGAATTTCGTCAGACCCGGCTGAATCAGGTGGCGCCCGTACGTAAAATGAGATCGCCTTTCAGGCTGATCCGGGTAGCAGCGATTCTGGTGGGCGTATGTTTGACAGCCGGTGTTTATTTCTTTTTATTCCGAGGGCAACAAGAGGAGATTACCCATATAAATAAACCACCCGAACAAATAAAAAGAGATCCTGAACCCGGGGGTAATAAAGCCATACTCACCCTGGGGAATGGTGTGCGGATTTTTTTGGACAGCGCTGCGAATGGTATCCTGGCCGTACAAGGTAATGCTAAAGTGGCAAAACTTGCCGATGGCCAATTGGCTTATAGCAAAATGGATGGACACTCCGATGAAGAACTGTATAATACGATGAGTACGCCCAGGGGCGGCCAGTACGAACTGACCTTACCGGATGGCACCAGGGTCTGGTTAAATTCCGCCTCTGCTATCCGGTATCCGACCAGTTTTACCGGAAGGCAAAGAAAAGTAGAGATTTGCGGGGAGGCCTATTTTGAAGTAGCCCCTTCCCTTTCAGCCAGTACGGGTGAAAGAATACCTTTTAAAGTTGCGATGTTCGATGGAGAAGAAATAGAAGTACTGGGTACGCATTTCAATGTCAATGCCTATCCGGAAGAAGGCGCTGTTAAAACGACCCTGTTGGAAGGTTCAGTAAAGCTGACCAAACTGAACAAATCCGTACGGATGATGCCTGGTCAGCAGGCAGTTCTTATGGCGAAAGGCTATCAGCTTACGATGCCGGAACTTGAAAAAGTAGTCGCCTGGAAAGCGGGCTTTTTTGATTTCGATAATATGGATCTTGCCACCATCATGCGCCAGATCAGCCGCTGGTATGATGTAGACGTGATTTTTGATGGTAAGCCGAACGCATTCACGTTTGGCGGCCGCATCAGTAGAAATTTGCCCATGTCCAATGTGCTGAAGATGTTTGAAGAATACGGCGTTGTGTTCCGGATGGAAGGGAAGATGCTCCATGTGGAACTTTAGCTGGATAGTGAAAATTTCATGAATTCGGGTTCTGGTTAACCTAAACAAAAAGCCGGAAGTGTTGAGACCACCTCCGGCCGGACGTTGAGTTAACTTTTTAATACAATCGTTCGAACTGCTTATTCATTAACCCAAACATTGCAAAGTTATGTATTTTAGATTGCTCAGCCCCGGTTTCACTCCGGGAGTTCTTTGTATCCCACGATGTGCGGGATATACCAAAACCCTGCGGATCATGAGGATAACCGCTATCATCTTAATCAGCACCTGCCTTCAGGTGGCCGCCCGCTCGGATGCGCAAACCATCAGCTTTTCATTAAAAGACGTTCCGGTTCAAAAAGTATTCAAGGAAGTATCCCGTCAAACGGGTATTTCCATCGTATACAGCGAAACATTGTTTGAAAGTTTTGGCCGGGTTACCATTAGTGTAAAGGATGCCAGCATTTCAGAAGTGCTGGATAAATGCCTGAAAAACCTGCCTTTCTATTACAGCCTGAAGGGGAAAACCATTGTTATAAAGAAGAAGCCTTCCCCTTCAGAATCGATTCAGCCTGTTGAAAATCCTTTGCCTCCTGTTGACATCAAGGGCAGGGTGATTAATGAAAAAGGGGAACCTCTGGCAGGTGCCACGGTACAGGTAAGGGGATCCAGGCAATTTATTATAACCGGTGCGGATGGTTATTTTTCCATGGAAGTTCAAGCTGATAAAAAGATTACCCTGATATTTTCTTATGTAGGAATGGAAACCCAGGAGCAGGTTGCGAAAGAGGGTGTTGAATTGCTTATCAGGTTGAAACCGGTTAATGCCGCTTTATCGGATTTTGTAGTTGTAGGATACGGAACTTCAAGAAAAAAGGATATAACCGGTTCTGTTGCATCCGTAGCTATGAACGAGCAGGAAAAAACACCTGTCATTGGAACTGAACAGTTGCTGGAAGGCCGGGTGAGTGGCGTGCAGATTACGCAAAACCAGTCCCAGCCGGGCGCCATTTTTTCAGTAAGGATTCGGGGAACCAATTCCATTAATTCGAGCAGCAGTCCGCTGTTTGTTGTAGACGGCTATGCCGGTGGCAACGGAGGAGATCTTAATCCCAGTGATATCTTGTCCATTGATGTTTTGAAGGATGCTTCTGCAACGGCCATTTACGGAAGTCGCGGAGCCAATGGCGTGATCATGATTACAACCAAAAGAGGAAGTCTTAATGCACCAAAAGTGTCCATAGATGCTTATACGGGCATGCAGCAAATTGGAAAGAAATACAAGATGATGGATGCACAGCAATATGCCGTTTACTCCAATACGGTACATCAGGAGAACAACGATTTAAATAATACTTCCGATCCCCTTCCCTTTACGCAGTCGCAGATCAATTCCCTGGGTAAAGGAACCGACTGGCAGGATGCCATATTCAGAAAAGCCAGTATATCCAACTACTCCATCGCTTTTAACGGGGGTAATGCGGATTCCAAACATTATCTGAGTTTTAATTTTTTTGATCAGAAG
>DASRLM010000215.1:0-3051 GCA_035648455.1 Puia sp.
ATAATATACCGTGAGGGATTGCATGTCCTGCGAGTAATGTTTCGTTCTGTTCACAGAATCCCCCACATAAGCCAGCCACGCATTTCCTTCGCGCTTAAAAAAAAGGCTCCGGTCGCGATAAAGGATGCTGTCGATGATCAACGGCTCCTGCAGGTCAATCTGCATATACACAAGACCAGAGTCCAGGTACGTGATGGTATTTTTTCCGGTGATGGACCGCCCTTCATAATCCGGGGTGATCGAAATATCATATCTCAGCACATTAAATGCCCGTTCCGGATTGAGTGAGCCGAGTACTGTATCTGCATAGGTCAGCGGCGGCGGAATTTCCTCTTCCTGCGCCCGGGGTGTAAAGTGAAAGCAAAAAATGACAATAAATAAAATTGCAGTCCTTTTCATTTATTACTTTTAATCTTTATGGCAAGGCGCGTTCAATGAAAATAAAACAATTGTTCAATAAAATCTGGAAAGGACTTTTAATTTTAACAACGATCCTCGTGCCTGCCGCCTGTCACACCCCTTCCGCCGGCAATAAAAAAACATTCCGGTATAATGAACCAACCGGCATCGCCACGCTGGATCCGGCCTTCGCTAAAAACCAATCCATCATCTGGCCGGTACATCAGTTATACAATACACTGGTGCAAACCGATTCTGCCCTGAATATCATTCCTTCCCTGGCTGTTTCCTGGGAGATTTCACCGGATCATCTGCTCTACCGTTTTCATTTACGCAGGGATGTTTACTTTCACAACAACGTTGCTTTCCCGGATGGCCGAGGCCGGAAAATGGTGGCTGCGGATCTGGTGTACAGTCTTTCCCGGCTGCTGGATCCCCAAACGGCCAGCAGCGGGGCCTGGATCTTCAATGAAAGAATCGGGGGACCGCAGGCTTTCCGGGCGCCGGATGATTCCACTTTTGAATTGACCCTGCTTTCTCCCTTTCATCCCCTGCTTGGACTGCTCAGTATGCAATATTGTTCCGTGGTGCCCCATGAAGTGGTGGAGAAATATGGAAAGGATTTCCGGAACCATCCCTGTGGCACGGGACCGTTTCAATTCGGCAGCTGGGAAGAAGGTCAGGACCTTATCCTGCTGAGGAACCCGCACTATTTCGAAAAAGATAAACAGGGCCGTGCGCTGCCTTACCTGGATGCCATCAAGATCAGTTTTTTTGACAACCGGGCAACGGAATTTTTATTGCTGCAGCAGGGCCTGCTGGATTTTATGAATGATATAGATCCTTCTTTCAAGGATGAAGTATTGAACAAAAGAGGTGAACTCCGGGACGAATGGAAAGGCAGGCTGCAGCTTTCGAAAAGTCCTTACCTCAACACAGAATATCTTGGCATCCTGATGGACAGCAGCATGACGATTGTAAAACAGTCACCGCTTCGCCTGTTGAAAGTGCGCCAGGCCATCAACTGCGGTTTCGACAGAAGAAAGATGATGATGTATCTGAGGAATTCCATTGGAACCCCTGCGGAAAGCGGATTTATTCCGCCCGGACTTCCCTGCTTCGATTCGTCCATCGTCAAAGGATACCGGTATGATCCGGGCAGGGCCCGGCGTCTTTTAAAGGAAGCCGGATTCCCGGATGGAATTGGTTTGCCGCAGATCAGCCTGAAAACCATCGATACGTATGCCGATCTGGCGGGTTTTATTGTGCGGGAACTGGAAGATATCGGGATCAGGGTGCAGGTGGATATCGTGCAGAAAAGTTTACTGCTGGAAGAAACCGCCAAATCACAGGCTCCTTTTTTCAGGGCAAGCTGGATCGGCGATTATCCCGATGCCGAAAATTATCTGAGTGTATTTTATTCTGAGAATCCGGCGCCCCCCAATTATACCCGTTATCGCAATCCGGAATACGATATCCTTTACCGCAAATCACTGATGGAAAATAACGACAGCCTCCGCTATCTGCTTTACCGGGAAATGGATCAGCTCCTGGTTCGGGATGCGCCGATCGTTCCCCTCTGGTACGATGAAGTGATTCATCTGGTCAGTCCCGCTGTAAGCGGCTTTGAAGCCAACGGATTAAACCTCCTGGAACTGCGGCATGCCAGGATCCGGTAATCCTTTCAGATCCCGGCTGGCAGCTTATCTTTGCGCGATTCTGAAGGAGAATCCTTTCTTAACGACAGTATATGACGGAAAACGATATCAGGAAACTGGAACTGACGGCCGCCTTTATAAAAAAATCTTATCCTTTCGAACCCGCCATCGGCATTGTGCTCGGCAGTGGAATCGGAAATCTTGCCCGGGAAATTGACATTGAATACCAGGTGGAGTATAGCAGTATACCGGACTTCCCGGTATCTACGGTAAAGGGTCATTCCGGCGAAATGATTTTTGGAAAGCTGGCTGGAAAACGGGTGGTGGCCATGGCAGGCCGTTTTCATTTTTATGAAGGATACAAAGTGGACCAGGTGGTTTTCCCGGTCCGGCTTCTGAAATTCCTCGGTGTTAAAACCCTGTTGCTGTCCAATGCGGCAGGAGGCATGGAAAAAAATTTTAAGGTCGGGGACCTGATGCTGATCACCGATCACATCAGTTTATTTACCGTGAATCCCCTGATCGGGGCCAACTCCGAATCCATGGGTACCCGTTTCCCCGATATGAGCGAGCCCTATAAGAAAACGCTGATCGAAAAAGCAAGGGCCGTTGCCAGGATAGAGGGAATCGAAATAAAAGAAGGTATTTATGCCGGGGTGACCGGTCCCAGTTTTGAAACGCGGGCTGAATATCGTCTACTGCATCTGGCCGGTGCGTCTGCGGTGGGCATGAGTACCGTTCAGGAAACCATCGCAGCCGTGCATTTGGGGTTGGATGTGTTTGCGATGAGTATCATCACGGATCTGGGCATCCGGGAAGAAGCCAACGTGATCACCCATGAGGAAGTGCTGGAAGCGGCGCGACTGGCAGAACCGCGGCTCACGGCTATTTTTAAAGGATTGATCGGATCGATCTAGAAATATTAACGTTTTATCAATCGGCACAGCAGGGACTAATGGTTAATTTACCAGGAAATTCAGGGATGAAGGGGAGC
>DASRLM010000216.1:0-2818 GCA_035648455.1 Puia sp.
TAATGCCATCCGCGGATCTGATATCCGACATGGCCCGGATAGAGGGTGATATTATGATCCTGGGGGCAGGTGGAAAAATGGGGCCGGGTATGGCGCGTGCCGCGAAACAGGCAGCGGACGGGGCCGGAATAAAGAAAAGAATCATTGCTGTTTCCCGTTTCTCGGAACCGGGTTTGTCAGAAGCCTTAAACAGGGAAGGCATTGAAACCATCGGCATTGACCTGCTGAATGACGACCAGTTGCAATCTCTCCCCGAAGTGAAGAACGTGCTGTATCTGGCCGGAACAAAATTCGGAACACAGGGCAGGGAATCCTTTACCTGGGCCATGAATGCCTATCTGCCGGGCAGGATAGCGGAAAAATTCAGGCATTCCCGCATCGTGGTTTTTTCAACGGGCAATGTGTATCCGCTGGTCCCGGTAGTAAGCGGTGGAGCAACGGAAGATCTTGCCCCGGAACCCATCGGGGAATATGGTCAGAGCTGCCTGGGAAGGGAACGGGTTTTCCAATATTTTTCAGAGAAAAATAATACGCCCGTGCTCATCTACCGGTTGAATTATGCCAATGATGTTACGTATGGTGTGTTGCTGGAGATTGCCAAATCGGTAAAAGAAAAAAAACCGGTTGACCTGACCATGGGAACGGCCAGTGTGATCTGGCAGGGAGATGCCAACGAGATCGCCATCCGGTGCCTGCTTCATTGCAGCGTTCCGGCCAGGATCCTGAATGTAACAGGTCCTGAAATTGTTTCCCTGCGCTGGCTCGCCGAACAATTCGGCCGTATGCTGGGAGAAAAACCGCAATTTATTCATGAAGAACAATCCTCTGCCTTTTTATCCAATGCAGCGGAATCCTTTCGTCTTTTTGGTTATCCGAAAGTAACCTTAAAACAAATGATGGAGCTGGTATTGGATTGGCTGAACCAGGGCGGTAAAATTTTAAATAAACCGACACATTTTTCAGAGAGAAAAGGAAAATATTAGCAAGATGGCCAATTATCCCCTATTAGATTCATCCGTCTGCGCCTTATTGAAGGAAGGCACGGTTATTCCCGCCCATCCCCTGGCGCTTAAGGAAGATCTTTCATTCGATGAAAGGAGACAGCGGGCCTTGACCAAATACTACCTGGCTGCCGGTGCCGGCGGAGTGGCCGTGGGTGTTCATACCACCCAGTTTGAAATCAGAAAGCCTGAAATAAATCTCTATGAACCTGTTTTGAGAAGCGCAGCGGAAGAGATAGCGAATGCTGGACTAGATCATCCGGTGATTCAAGTTGCGGGCATTTGCGGTCCAACCGCACAGGCCATAAAAGAAGCGGCACTCGCCGTAAAATATGGGTATCACCTGGGGTTGCTGAGTATGGGCGGACTGGAAAATAATTCGGAGCCGGAACTCATCGAAAGGGCGCGTCAGGTTGCCGCAGTGATTCCGCTTTTCGGTTTCTACCTCCAGCCGGCTGCGGGCGGACGCATTTTAAGTTATGCATTCTGGCGGGAATTTGCGGATATCCCGAACGTGTATGCCATCAAGATTGCTGCATTTAACCGGTATCAGACTTTGGATGTGGTGCGTGCCGTTTGTGATTCCCCGCGGCGCAATGAAATTACTTTGTATACGGGCAATGATGATAATATTGTTGCCGATCTCTTAACCCCCTACCGGTTTATGGTGAATGGAGAAAGGGTGGAAAAAATCTTTGCCGGCGGATTGCTGGGCCATTGGGCGGTGTGGACAAAGAAGGCGGTGGATCTGCTGAAGGCGGTGAAAGCCTGTCTCGCCAACGATCCCCGTGGTGTAAGGGATCTGCTGTCTGTAGGCATCTCAGTCACCGATATGAATGCCGTTATTTTTGATGAAAAAAATAAATTTCAGGGTTGCATACCGGGCATACATGAAGTGCTGAGGCGGCAGGGACTTCTGGCGGGCCGCTGGTGCCTGAATCCAAAGGAGGTGATTTCGGCAGATCAGTCCGAAGAGATAGACCGGATCTATCGGGCGTACCCGGAATTAACCGACGATGCATTCGTGCGCTCTTTCCTTGCGCGTTAAATAAAAAAGATCAATGACGACCACTAACGCGGAAGCAGAAAGCCCGGTCAGGGATTCGCGGTTTAAAACCTGGAGCCGGGTTCTTGGCCCCGGTATCATTACGGCTGCGCTGGTATTCGGCCCCAGTAAGATCACCATCACGTCCAAAATGGGAGCCGAGTATGGATACTCCCTTTTGTGGGTGGTGGCCGTAGCCATCTTTTTCATGATGGTCTTTACCTCCATGTCTGCACGCATCGGAATGGCCACATCAAAATCATTGTTGCAGACCATCCGGGAAAAATGGGGAAGAACCGCTGCCATCTGTACAGGAGTCGGCGTTTTCCTGGTAACGATTTCGTTTCAGGCCGGAAATTCCATTGGCATCGGCATTTCGCTGGGAGAACTGACGCATACGGCAACCAGACCCTGGATCCTTTTATGTAATGGCATTGCCGTGGGACTTCTTTTTTTCAGATCATTTTATAAGGTGCTCGAAAAAATTATGATCGGACTGATCAGCCTGATGCTTTTTGCTTTTGTCAGCACGCTGCTGTTGTCACGCGCTCCCGTTCCGGCCATAGTGAAAGGGATCGTGCCATCGGTTCCGCAGGGATCACTGGGGCTGATCGTCGCCTTTATCGCCTCCTGTTTTTCGGTGGTCGGCGCTTTTTATCAGTGTTACCTGGTACAGGAAAGAAGGCGGATCACACCGGGCCTGGTACAATCCGGCAGAAACAGTTATGCAGGGATGATCATTCTGGGATTTTTAAGCGCCACAGTACTCATC
>DASRLM010000217.1:0-7401 GCA_035648455.1 Puia sp.
ATTGAATGAGCGCCTGGTTTATGAAATCAGGAAGGATATGCAGTTGGGCGACAAGGCATCTGATGGCGCGCAACTGCGCCCGCACATTGTTTGGTTTGAAGAGGCCGTGCCGATGATTGAGCCGGCGGCTAAGCTCGTGGCATCGGCGGATATCTTTGCCGTGGTTGGAACTTCTCTGGTGGTATATCCTGCCGCGGGGCTGATTCATCTGGCAGGCTCCCGTGTTCCCAGATACATTGTTGATAAAAGGGTTCCTGATACAGGGATTCCGAACCTCATCAAAATTGAAAAACCGGCTACAGAAGGCATAATCGATTTGATGAAGTTGTTGCAAAATCAATTTTAGTCGTATTCCCCTTTTTCTCCCGTTCGCGCTCACTATTTAATACACTGGACAACATGGCAACGCCCTGTTCTGTAAATGCCATTGGAAGAAAACGGGTCCCTCCCCATCTTGAGGAGCCAATCCGGCACCTCAAGATGCAATCACTGTCCATTGTCCATTGTTATTGCTCCAGCCTGATCTCTTGTTTGAGGTTTTTAAGTGACGGGTCGATGGCGATGGCTTTGTCGCAGAGTTCTTTTCCTTTCTGCGTATCTCCCTTTTTCTGATAGGCCATACCAATCATATAGAGGGCGCGTCCATTTTGTTTGTCGTAGGACAGGATCCTGTCCCAGTATTCGATGGCGGCATCATATTTTTTCAATTTGTAGTTGGTGAATCCCAGGCTATTGAGCAGTTCCAGGTCGGCCGGTTTTTTTACAACCAGTTCCTGAAGGATCTGCAGGCCCCTGGCTGCCTGTCCGGATGCGATGTAGGAATCCGCCAGGTTCTCATAAAAATCATTATCCTTTTTATATCCTTTGGATGCGGCGATGTCGTAGTATTTTATTGCCGATACATCATCGTAGATGGTGGCATATACCAGGGCGCATTCATAGATCCACTGTACTTTTGAGGAATCCAGTGCAATGGCTTTCTGAAAATAAGGGATGGCCGGTTTGTAGTTGTTCATATCCACATAGGCGCGCGCAATCAGGTAGGGAATCTCGGCATTTTTCGGATCTTCCGTTGCTGCTGTGGGAAGATAACTGAATGCATGTCCATAGTCTTCCAGTTCATAATAACTTTTGCCCAGGATATAATAGTTGTTGCGGCCTGTATGCAATTGAAGGGACCGGGAAGCATATTTCACTGCGGAATCCCATTTTTGTGTCCAGAAATAAAGTGTTGCCAATTGATTATTTCCGGTGGTATCATTTTTCAGAACCCTGAGTAATTTTTCAAAGTAAATGATGGCATTTTCATATTTTCTCAATTCCACTGCTGTGAGGCCGGTTTCCCTTAATACATCTGCGCCGGTGGAATCATATTGCAGGGAACGCTGAAAATCGGTATAAGCAGGCAGGAATAAACGATTTGATTTTTCGTCTGCGGCTTTGAGGAAGAAATAGCGGGAACTATCGGCTGACTGTGCTTGTGCCTTCAGCAGAAACACCCCGGTGAGCAAACACATCAGCCCATTTTTTATACAGCGATTAATTTCCATGATCAGTCTGAATCTTTAGCATCAGCCGCTCGCTTCATGCAGGTCATCATTTCAGGATAACGGCTCCTAACGGAGGCAGGTGCACATTTATTTGGTACCGGTTTTGGTTTTTATCCACGAGGTTCATCACTGGGTTCGGGTTGAGCGTGTCTCCGGTTCCCCAGTATTTTTTCTCATCGCTGTTGAAAATTTCTTTCCATACAGATTTGCCATTGGCATAAATTTTCCAGTTCATTCTCACGGTGGGGGTCATGTTGAGGATGATCAGCAGGTCATTTTCCGGAAGTTTTCCTTTCCTGCTGAAAACGATCACTGATTCCTCCCAGTGACTCAGATCAATCCATTCAAATCCATTTTGATTGAACTGATTCTCATACAATGCTGGTTCGCTTCGCAACAATAAATTCAGGTCGCGCAGACAGTCTTTCAGCATCCGGTGGGAATCATATTGCAGCAGTTCCCAGGGCAGTTCACTCTTGTGGTTCCATTCGGAGGTTGCACCGAATTCATTGCCCATGAAAAGCAGCTTACCGCCCGGATGGGTAAACATATAAGCATACATCAGGCGGAGATTGGCGAATTTCTGCCAGTCGTCACCGGGCATTTTATAAAGCATAGGTGATTTACCGTGAACCACTTCATCATGGCTCAGCGGCAGCATGAAGTTTTCATCATAGTAGTACATCATGCTGAAGGTGAATTTATCCTGAAGCCCCTTCCGTAACAAGGGGTCCGCTTTGAAATAATCCAGGGTATCGTGCATCCAGCCCATCATCCATTTCATGCCAAATCCCAAGCCACCGGCGAAAGTCGGTTTGCTGATGCCGGGCCAGTCGGTTGCCTCTTCGGCAATGGTCTGTATGTCGGGGAAATCACGAAACAAGGTTTCATTAAGATCTTTGATGAATGCGATGGCCTCAATATTTCCATCTCCGCCGAATTCATTGGGTTCCCACTGATCCCGGGTGCGGGAGTAATTCAATTTCAGCATGGAACTGACGGCATCCACGCGCAATCCGTCGGCATGGAACTGATCACACCAGAATCTCCCGCTGCTGATGAGGAATGATTTTACTTCTCCTCTTTTATAATTGAAAATATAACTGTTCCAGTCCGGATGGAACCCTTTGCGCATATCCGCATATTCATAGGTGTTCGTTCCGTCGAACATAAACAAACCGTGCGCGTCATACGGAAAATGCGAAGGAACCCAATCGAGCAGTACACCAATTCCTGCAGCGTGAAATGCATCCACCAGGGTCATGAACGACTGGGGATCACCAAATCGGGAGGTTGGTGCGAAATATCCGGTGCCCTGGTACCCCCAACTGCCATCATAAGGGAATTCCATCACCGGCATAAGCTCCACGTGGGTGAATCCCATTTCTTTTACGTAGGGCACGAGTCTTTCGCGGATCTGATCGTAGGTATTGTAAGACTCTTCATCATATTTATCGGGCCGCATCCAGCTTGCCAGGTGCACTTCATATACACTCCAGGGCCTGTCCAGCGCATTGTGTTCCTTCCGGGTGTTCATCCATTCCTGATCTTTCCAGGTATATCCGAGTTCCCAGGTAATGGAGGCGGTATGCGGTCTTTTTTCCCAGAAATTGGCAAAGGGATCTCCCTTTACCGTTTCCTGGTTATTGAATCCCCGGATGTGGTATTTATACACTTCCCCTTTCGCCAGATCCGGAATAAAACCTTCCCAGATCCCCGATTTTTCCAGGCGGACAAATAAAGGATGCGCGGCCTCATCCCAGTCGTTGAAGTTTCCGATCACCGATACATACGTGGCATTGGGCGCCCAAACCGCAAAATAATATCCCGGCCTGCTGAGCACGGTGCGTGCGTGGGATCCGAAAATTTCATACAAGCGGTAATGGGTGCCGTTTTGAAAATTGCTGATGTCCGAATCGGAAAATAAAGAGTAGTTCCAGACAGGTTTTGTGGAATCTACAAAATGGGTATGTTCGTAAGTGGTTATCACATTTTTGCCCTCTTCTAAATGTACGATCTTATTCTCAGCCAGCCGGGTTTTTCAATGCAGGAATAACGATTTTACGCAGCGGTTTGTTTGTGGAACTTTTGAATCAGGCCGGTGAAAGTTTTTCCCCGTTTATTTTTATTGCCCCCGGATCGTAAACATAGATCACGCTAACGGCGCCACAGAGCATAAATATGCCAGCCAGCACCAGCGCATAAACCGGCTGGTTATGATAAAGATATTTTACGGCAGGTCCCCCGGTTACCCCGTTGACTATTTGGGGAATGGTGATGAAGAAATTGAATATGCCCATGTAGACCCCCATCTTCCCGGGAGGAATGGAGCTGGATAGGATCACATAGGGCATGGCCAGTATGCTGGCCCAGGCTATTCCGACACAGGCCATTGAAAAAATCAGGAACTCTTTACTGGGTGCGAAAAAGAAAGAGATCAAACCAATGCCTCCGATGATCAGGGAAAAGGCATGTGTTTTTTTACGTCCGATTTTCCTGGCCAGGGCCGGCAGAAAAAGGGCATAGACCGCAGAAACGCCGTTGTAAATCGCAAATATCACACCGGTCCAGTCCTGGGCATCGTGATATAGTTTCGAACTCTTATCGGTTATGGGTAACCCGAAGATATGGGTGGCAATGGAATCGGTGGTAAATACCCACATACCGAAAAGGGCGAACCAACTGAAAAACTGAACCAGCCCCAGCTGTTTCATGGTCCGCGGCATTTTCTTCAGGTCCTGAAATATATTTCCCAGTCCTTTCTCATGATCCTCGTTGCGGCCATGGTATTTTTCATATTCTGCCGGGGGGTATTCTTTTGTTTTCAGGATGGTCCAAAAAATGCTGACGATAAATACAGAAGCCCCGATATAAAAACCGAGTTTGGTATTCGGGGCCACGCTGCCTTCGGGCGCTTCATTGGAAATGCCAAATCCATGATGCAGGATATAGGGAATGAATGATCCGGCCACAGCACCCACACCGATCAGAAAGGTCTGGACTGAAAATCCCATGGTTCTCTGGGAATCCGGAAGATTATCCGCCACGAGTGCCCGGAAGGGTTCCATGGCGAGATTAAAACAGGCATCCATGATGGCCAGGAATCCTGCTCCGATAAAAAGAATGGGACCAAAAGCCGTAAACAGATTTGCATTGGGCATCAACACCAGGGCCGTGGCCGAAAGCAGGGCGCCGGCCAGAAAATAAGGCCGTCTTCTGCCGAGCCTGTTCCAGGTGCGGTCGCTATAATGACCAACCACGGGCTGGACGATGATCCCCACAATGGGTGCCACCAGCCAAAACCAGGAGAGTTTATCCACGTCGGCCCCGTAATTGCGCAGTATGCCGCTGGCGTTCCCGTTTTGCAGCGCAAATCCAAACTGTATGCCCAGGAACCCGAAACTCATATTGAATATCTGCCAGAAAGATAGCCTGGGTTTGGGTATGAGCGCGGCGTTTCCCTGGGTTCCGGGTTTGGTGGAAACTGACATAAGGGAATGTTCTTTGGTTAGATCACAAAACCATTCGGAAGCACCGCTCCTTTTTTAATGACCACGATACCGTCTTTCACAGTGTATAGGGCATGGTCTGTATTTTCCAGGTGTGATCCGCCATTGATGCGCACATCGTCGCCGATACGGCAGTTTTTATCTACAATGGCATTGCGTACATAACAACGGTTTCCTATTCCCACGGAAGGCAATCCGTGATTTTTATCGTGTTCAATTTCTTCTATGGTTTCGTAGAAGTCGATACCCATTAAATAACTGCTTACAATGGTTGTACCGCTTCCGATTCTTGTGCGGATACCAATTACGCTGTTCTCGATCCGGGAAGCATTGATGATGCAGCCCTCGGCAATAATGGTCTTTTCCAAAGTGGTCCCGCTGATCTTTGCCGGTGGCAGCATGCGCGCCCTGGTATAAATGGAATTGTTATTGTCGAAAAGATTAAAATCCGGGATGTCGTTGGTCAGGCCCAGGTTTGCCTCAAAGAAGGAATATATATTTCCGATATCGGTCCAGTAGCCATCGTACTGATAACTGATCACTTTGTATTTTCCGAGTGACTGCGGAAGGATTTCTTTACCAAAATCCGTTGCGTTCACATATTCATTCTGGAGCAGGTCCTGCAATAACTGCCGGTTAAAAATATAGATGCCCATGGATGCGAGGTAATGCCTGCCCTGGGACTGCATGACAGGGCCCGTATCGCTTACCCAGTCTTCATGAATTTCTTTTTTGGGCTTTTCGGTAAAGGAGGTGATAAATCCCTGTTCATCTTTTTTCATGATTCCGAAATCGGAAGCCTCACGGCCTGCCACGGGGATCGTGGCAATCGTGATTTCAGCCTCGCTGTTGATGTGGTTGTTGATCATGTCCATGAAGTTCATCTGGTATAGCTGGTCGCCAGACAGGATCAGGATATAATCCCCTTCAAATGGTCCGAGATGACGCAGGCATTGACGAACGGCATCCGCGGTTCCCTGATACCAGGTGGGATTGTCCGGCGTTTGCTCCGCCGCCAGAATGTCCACAAAAGCCTTGCTGAAAGCGCTGAAGTGATACGTATTTTTAATGTGCCGGTTCAGGGAAGCGGAATTGAATTGGGTTAGCACAAACATCCGGTCAATGCCGGAATTCAGACAATTGGAAATGGGGATGTCCACCAGGCGGTATTTGCCGGCAATGGGCACGGCTGGTTTGGAACGGCTTGCAGTTAACGGGTATAAACGGGTTCCGGCGCCACCACCTAAAATCACAGCTAGCACTTTATTTGTCATAACAACGAATTTTAATGATGTCTTTTACAAAGAGGCATAAAGATCAAGATAATGTTTCATACTGGATTCCCAGCTAAAATCCAGGCGCATCATTCTGCGGCGCAATTCATCCAGGAGTACCGGGTCCTCATATAACTGAACAGCGCGCCACACGGCCTGGGTGATGTCCCCGACTATAGCGTTATTAAATCGTATGCCATAACCATCCGGATCACCAAAATCCTTGACGGTATCTTTCAACCCGCCCGTATTCCTTACAATCGGCAACGTTCCGTAACGCATGGCATACATCTGGTTCAGGCCGCAGGGTTCTACCCGGGATGGCATCAGGATGAAATCACTTCCGGCATAGATCTGGTGACTAAGTGTTTCATCATATCCAATATAAATGCTGCAATCTCCTTCGCTGAGTGTTCTTGCTTTTTCCAGGTTCTGGACAATAAGGGGTGAACCGCTTCCGAGGATCAGGAAATTCATTTTCCTGCCGATATAATAAAAGGAATCCCCGATGGCCGCCGGTAAGAGATCCGCTCCCTTCTCTCCCACCAGTCTCCCGATAAAGGCAATCAATGGTTTTTTTTCATCCAGCGCGAAGCGTTCACAAAGAATTTTTTTATTCAGCGCCTTACCTTCGGCTCTTGATTTGGCATTGAAATGATTTTCGATATAGCCATCTGTTTCCGGATCCCAGACTTTGGTATCGATGCCGTTGAGGATCCCGGTGCATTTGCCCTTTTCATATTCAAACAGCGCCTCCAGTCCGTTGGCCGACGAGCGAAGTTCTTCCAGGTAACTCCGGCTGACGGTGGTTACCTTCCAGGCGCAGCGGATGCCGCAGGCCAGGGCATTGATGGAATTATTCCATTCCAGTAATCCCGATTTCCAGGTATCCCAGGCCGGGATAAAATAACTTTTATCCCATCCCAGCCATCCCTGGTATTCTGCATTGTGGATGGTGAGCACGGTGGGTATGTCCCGGAGCTGCTGATAACGGTACGTATGTTTGATCATGAACGGGATCAGGGCTGCCTGATGATCGTGCACATGGATCACATCCGGCTTGTGTTT
>DASRLM010000218.1:0-4944 GCA_035648455.1 Puia sp.
GCCTTAATTGTTTTCCCGTCAACCCATATAGAAGAAAAATTACCCATAAATTCTGGCCGCCAGGTAATGGTTTTTTTACCCCCATTATAAAGCTGCGAATTTTTATTACCCTTATGTCTGACGGCAGCGTGTACACCCAAAACAGGCAGGTTTCGGATTTGGGCAGTTGATGCGGATTTCCCCCGGTATATCGTGCTGATGCGATTAAGCCTGGCATCGGCATCAATGCCCATAAGACCCTGTACGATGCCTTCTATTACTCCAAAGGAGACTTCCGGGTATTCCCTCCGCTTCGTCGACGGATCGGAAAGATGCAGGATATAATCATATGCTTTATCAGCGTAACCATTTCTGTACATCAGTAAGGGCAGGTAAGACAGCGTTTCTATATTCCATTTTACGGCATTGAGATGCATGATTGTTTTTTGTTTCCGCTCGTTATTTTTCAAAGCGTCGAACCAGAGCAAAAAGCTTTCTCCTTCACTATGACCAAATTTATTGTCGTTGGTATAGTAGGTATTGTACAGGGAAGAGACATCATCCCACCAATACTGATCAATATGATCCTGGTATAATTTTGCTTTTTCAGCATATATCGCCGCCCAGCTGCTGTCTCCTTTCCATTTTAAGATATCGGAATACGAAAGCAAACCCCGGTACAGCGCAGCGACCAGATCAACACCCATTTTTAAATTTGGCACCACTTCATCGTATGAGGGCAAGCCCCGGCACCGTTGAAACGGGTCCTCGCCATGGTAAGGAACAGGAACGTTCGGGTGGACCGGTCTGGTTAATAAAGAATCCGTTTCCAATACCCATTTTTTTACGTACGCACCCGCTGTTTTTTGAAAAAAGTTAAAAAACAATTTATTGCTGATATACGTGGTATCCCCTGTCCAAAGATACAATCTCCAGCAGGCGTTTAATACATCGAAGTTGGCATCGAGGTTATACCAGAATTCTTTATCGTTCCTCTAATCTTCCGGGGCAGGCTTTCCGTATTTGTTGATTTCCCAGTACGTGCACCAGTCTTTGCTTTCAGAAATATTTTTCACAAACAGCGTGAACATATTTTTGTTTTCCCCGCTCAGCCCCAGTATTTCCGCCCCGGTACACTGATGGGACACATCACGCATGCAAAATGCATCCCGCGGCGGCAATGCAGATTCATACCAGGGCCCCACAGGATCACCCGCGTTCCGGCTATAATGCAGGGCCATTTGTTTTGCCTGGTTAAAGGCGCTCTCCAACGCCGTATCTGAAGCATTGAAACTGATTTCCATTTTCTGCCCCTTACAGGCACAGGAAATGATCATAACAAATAAAATGGCAATCGCTATTTTCTGCATATACAAACTTAGGCCCTTCTTTATTCCCCCTTCAGGCTGTACGGAAACTGAAGTTCTGCCGGTACAATGGAAATGGCCTCCTGTTTCTGAAGAGACAATTCCAAACGTCCGTTCCTGATTTGCCTTCCCTGCGTTATCAGTTCCGTTCCGTTCAGCGTGATGCGGGAAATGTCCACCCGGTGAACACCGCTCCAATCCGCAGGCAGAAGCCAGTATCTGGATCCATATCCCTGTTGGCTGTAAGCCACGATTTCCTTTTTCTTCCACAAAGCGGGAACAAACAAATCGTCATCATCCCGGAGGATAAAATTTCCTTTCCGGATGATGCGGTGGCCATGTTCCGTTGCGGC
Source organism: Puia sp. (assembly GCA_035648455.1). Classification (GTDB taxonomy): domain Bacteria; phylum Bacteroidota; class Bacteroidia; order Chitinophagales; family Chitinophagaceae; genus Puia. Next base: position 1,700 of record DASRLM010000218.1, read on the forward strand.
TTGTACAGCACCCGAATAAAACAAGGTATCGCCCACCAGGGCCAGCCGGCTTAACCGGCTGAGATAATACCAGGGCAATGTGTTCCTGCAAAAGGTTCCCAAAAAACCGGGGAGGTTGATCTTGTCCTGGTTATAAATTTCTTCCCCATGCATGCTGTTGCCAAAGCGGAAATCACCATCACCGTGGCGGTCTGTACCCCCTCTGGCTGACAGGTTTTCCGGCGTAGCCATTTGATAGGCGATATCCGAAGGATACCACCAGCTCATGGGCTGCAATCCGTAAAACCCTTCTCCGGGCGGATGGGCCCAGAACAATCCTTCGCCCGTTACATCAAATCCGCGTGCGCGCCAGTATTTGAAAATTTTATGTTGTGTCTCCGCCTCCCGGTAAATATCAATACCCCCGTTTTGCGGTAGGGCATGCCAGGGACTTAAGGTTTGATCTTTTTCAGATTTATCAATAAAGGCATCTACATGGATTGTATGTCCTTCTTTCAATTCCGGCACCATGGCGATGAGCCGGTCAATGCGCTGCTGGGCAAGTCCCTCCATCCATTCGCGGGTATAGCTGACGATGTACATACTGTCGTCCCGGATCTGGATGTCCCGCGTTAGCAATTGCCCATTCAGGTCTTTGGCCAATACATCCTTTTTCACGTATTCATCCCAGAGCGGACTGCTGCGGTAGGCGTCCACCATGTTGATGTGCAGACTTACGGTGGTATGATAAACCCTGGCCGCGCGGATCAGCCAGCGCAGGCTTTCCAGCGCAGTACTGTCCTGCTCCCGCTTGAGTTTCGGATTCACCGTGTCCCAGGAAGGGTATTGATGATCATGACCTCCTTTCTGCCAACCTACCAGGTAAACGATTTTAGGAATGCCCAGGGTCAGGTTATCTGTTTTCCTGATCACTTCAAGGGCTTCTTCAAATGTGCAGAGCACATCGTGTTTTTTTTGAAACAGCGGATCTTTGGCCAGGCGCTCAACCGGTTCGCCCTCCATGCCCAGGAACAATTTAAGCACCAGGGTCTGATGATAATCCCGGTAATAAGGCCGGACCAAGATATCCAGAGCGGCGACCTGCGTTTGGCCACTCACTCTAGCTATTGCCGTGACGGTGGCCATTCCGCCTTCACGGGGTATGGCTCGGTTTCCAGCAAGTTCCAATACCGCTTCTCTGCCGCTGGCCAGTTTATTCTTCACCGAATAAACTACTTCCCGGCCCGGCAACAAGCGGGTCGTTCCGTCGGAAAAAATACCGCGTACAGAAAGCCGGGCCGTTTCCTGCGGATGTAAAACGGGATTTAAGACCGGCTTATCCGTTTCGATAAGGATGTGCTCCAGTTGTGCCGTGCGGGGCTGAGCCGGCGATACCAAACAGCAGACCAATCCCGCTATGAACAAGAAAATTCTATGCATATCAGTAACCCGTGTTTTGTCCCAATTCCAATTTATGGGCATGATAATAATCGATCTCGCTTTGAGGAAAAGGCCAAAGATCGTTGTTCGGCTGGAAAATATAACTGACCGGAGACTGGTCTGTCGTGATGCTGTTGATCCTGGCGGATAATTGTCCCCACCTTTTCAGATCCAGCCAACGCTGGCCTTCGAAGGCGAATTCAACACGGCGCTCATGCCTGATCCGGGTACGCATATCGTCCTGGGATAATCCCGTAGGCAGGGCAGGCATATTCACCCGGTCCCTGACCTGGTTAATGTCGTCATACACGCCCTGATCGGGACCCGTGGCTTCATTGCGGGATTCCGCGTACGTCAGCAAGACATCTGCGTAACGCATCAGCAATATGTCATTATCGCATTTGTCCCAGAGAGCAGTAGTGATGGTGGAATCCACATATTTCCGCAAGTTGTATTGCAGCGGCGGCGTGATATACTGGATGCGGTCACTCCAGTTTTGCTGGCTTTGATCGGGGAACCCGTAAGCAGATCCCGGCACCATGATGGTGGCAGTCAGACGCGGATCCCGGTTCGCATAAGGGTGGGTGGGATCGTACAGCGACGATGAACTGATGGGCTGACCATCCGTCATTTCATATTCATCCACCAGATTCTGAAAAGGCAGGATGCCCATCCACCATCCATACATCTGGGCACTGTTGTTTAAAAAATTAGGAGCCAGGTACCGGACGGAAAAAAGGATCTCCGTGTTGTCCACTCCCTGACCGGCATTGACGAACATATTATAGTAGTCCGGATACAGGCTGAAGTGACCGGACTGCATGATCGTATTGCAAAGATCGGCAGCTGCCTGGTATTGCTGACTGTACAGGTCCGTCCGGGCTTTCAGAAATTGCGCGGTGGCCCGGACCACGTGGCCGTCTGTATACGCCTGGTCAGGCAGGTTGCTGATGGCGGTATCCAGATCCTTTCCCACCTGATCCAGCACCGTGGCCTGCGGCGATTTCAGCAGTAAGGTATCGGACAGGGAATAAGAGTGAAGCACCAGGGGCACATCACCATAGAACTCGGTCAGATAAAAGTAAAAGTACGACCGCAGGAAAAGGGCTTCCGCCCTCCATTCGCTGATGTCGGTTGCCGGCGCGTCCACATTGCCCACATTATCCAGGAAATAATTAAATACAGCAATCTGGGCGTAGCTGTTGGTATAAAAGTCGGTTACCATACCGCCGGTCTGCGAATTCAGGGGTTGCGTCATCGCCGTCCTGGCATTCAACGTGTTGTTGTAGGCCCAAGCGTTGTCGGACAAAGCATCCCAGGCCGGGAAGTTATTCATGCTGAAATAACTGCTGGTAAGGGCATGGTAGCATCCCGTCAACCCTAGCTGGGCATCGTTGGGCGTTTTCCAGAATGTACCCTCAGACAACTGGTCGTGGGGATTCAGGTCAAGATAGCTTTTCTTACAGGAGTACATTCCTGATAAAAGGAAGATGAAAAAGTAAATATATTTTTTGAGTGGCATAAAATCAGATTTAGAAAATGACAAGGGACTAAAATTGAACGTTCAATCCAGCGCTTAAGGAGCGCATCATCGGATAGGAAAGCTGGCCCCCGGATTCCGGATCACCGAATTTGAATTTCGTAAAGGTCAGCAGGTTTTCTGCGCTCACATAGATCCGGATCTTGCTGACGTTTATTTTTTTGATCAAAGCCAAAGGCAGGGAGTATCCAATAGCCAGATGTTTGAGACGCAGATAGGATTTGTCTGCCAGCCAGAAACTGGTGGTGGCCCGGGTGGACGCACCCAGGGGGCTATAATAATAATC
>DASRLM010000219.1:0-5893 GCA_035648455.1 Puia sp.
TAACCACGTTTATGGGCCTGCCTTCTTTAAATGCCTTCAGGTTGCTGACGGCCATATCCATCAATCTCGTCCTGGCCTCTTTGGTGGCCCAGGCTATATGCGGGGTGATGATGCAGTTTTTGGCCTTGAACAATGGATTATCTGCAGCTGGCGGTTCTGTGGAGAGCACATCCAGGGAGGCGCCCGCAATGGTTCCCTGGTTCAATGCATCAGCAAGGTCCTTTTCCACGATGATGGGTCCCCTGGATGTGTTGATCAGAAATGCGGTTTTCTTCATCTGTTGCAGACTTTCGCGGTTGATGAGTCCTTCTGTTTCGGGGGACAAAGGACAATGTATACTCACCACATCTGATTTCTCCAGCAGTTCAGTCACGGTGGCCCAGGAAAAGTTTTTACGGTGCGTCTGGTACGTAGTATGTCTTTTGCTTCCGAGGATATGCATGCCGAATGCAGCGGCCACATCCGCTACCTGTTCACCGATATGTCCGAAACCAATGATGCCCATGGTCTTTCCGGCCAGTTCGATCAGGGGGAAATCCCGGAAACAAAAATCAGGGGACTGCGACCATTTCCCGGACATTACTGAATCGCTGTGGCGCTGCACGTGCTGGCAAAGTTCAAGCAACAAGGCAAAAGTCAATTGCATCACCGAAGCGGTTCCATAAACCGGTATGTTTGAAACCGTGATGTTTTTTTTACGGGCGGTTTCAACATCGATAATATTAAAACCCGTAGCCAGCACGCCAATGTACTTCAGATCGGGAAGATTTTCCATATCCTCTTTTCTGACGGGAGCCTTATTGGTGAGCACCACTTCCGCACCGGTACATCGTTCCACTGTTTTATCGTAGGGCGTCCGTTCGTAAACCAGCAGTTCACCCATTTGCTTTAATCCATCCCAACTCAGGTCCCCGGGATTGAGTGCATATCCGTCCAGAATAACAATCTTCATTAACCGCGTTTTAAAATTCTTTTAAGAATCCGCTAAGTTAACGAACAACTGCGTTTTTACTTTAGAAGAACCCGAATGAAAGCCCTATTCCGACCTCAAACTATCGACCGGATTAGCCAGCCCGGCTTTAATGGCCTGGAAACTAACGGTGAAAATGGCGATCAGCACGGCCGATAAACCAGCTGCAACAAAAATCCACCAGGAAATAGTGATGCGGTATGCAAAATCCTGCAGCCATTTATTCATAAACCACCAGGCCAGCGGCCAGGCAATGATGTTGGCGATGATAACGAGTTTCAGGAAATCTCTGGAAAGCAATGCGGTGACACCGGTTACTGTTGCGCCCAATACTTTGCGGATACCAATCTCCCGTGTACGCTGTTCTGCGGTGAACATGGACAGACCGAATAATCCCATGCTGGCAACAAAAATGGTGAGCGCGGCAAAAAGTCCAAGCGTAAGCCCGGTTTTTTGTTCCGCTTTATAGGCATTGTTAAACCGTTCATCCAAAAAGGAATAGTCAAACGGAAGTTCGGCCGTGAGCGCTGTCCAGTTTTTTTTCATGGTGGCCAACAATCCTGAAACATTCGCGGTTTTTGTTTTTACGATATAATACCCTGCGTGTTCGCCGAGAATCATGACCAGGGGAGAAATCCGTTCGTGCAAAGATTTGAAATTAAAATCTTTCACAACGCCTATGATCTGATAAGCAATATTTTTCCCATGATCATCCACATTAAAACGGGTGAGGGAGCGGCCAACGGCATGAAGGCCCCAGCCAAGCTCTTTTGCCGCTGTCTCATTTATAACCATGGACGTGGAATCCATCGAAAATTCCTTTGAAAAATTACGCCCTGCTGCCATGCGTATGCCCAGGGTGGGTATGTAACGCTCGTCAATATCATACCGAAGCGTTTTTACCATCTGGGTTGAATGACCGTCCGGGTAAACCATACAATTGTTATAATCGGAAGGTCCGGCGGGCAGATAATAAGAAGTGCTCACATTCTCCACCCGCGGATCCTGTAACAACTGATTGCGGAAAGCCTCTGCATTTTTCCCCAGCCACCAGGTAGGGGGCAGCAGAATCACCTGTTCCTTGTCATATCCAAGATCCCGGTGACGGATATAGGAAAGTTGTTTATACACTACGATAGTGCCAACGATCAATGTGGTGGAAATAAAAAACTGGAATACCACCAGGCCACTTCGTAAGCGGGCATTTCCCCTGCCCATATGAAATTTCCCTTTCAATACGTTAACCGGTTTAAAAGCCGAAAGAAAAAAAGCGGGATAACTGCCGGCCAGCAAACCCACCAGCAAGCCAAAAAATAACAGTCCCGGCAGTATCCAGGCATTCGCGAAAAAATCAAGACTTAATTTTTTCCCGGCAAAATCATTGAAATAGGGCAAGCTGAGTTTCACCATCAGCACGGCCAGCAAAAGAGCCACAATCGTCATCAGCAGCGACTCTAACAGAAATTGTCTGATCAGTTCCGTTCTTAATGAACCCAGTACTTTCCGGATACCCACTTCCCTCGCCCTTTTGGCAGCCCCTGCGGTGGAGAGATTCATAAAATTGATACAGGCAATGAGCAGCATAAAAAATGCGATGGCCTCAAAAATATAAACCTGCTGAATGTCCCCCGTTGGTGCGAGTTCAAACATCAGATCGGAGTGCAGGTGAACTTCGGTCAATGGCTGCAGGTACAATCCAATGTCATTTCCTTTTTTCCTGAAATCCGCGAGGCTGATGCCCATGGCCTTCTCCAGTTGGGGTCCCATATATTTTACCACCACCTGAGGCAATTTGGCCGCTAATTTTTTATAATCATACCCTTCCGGAAGTACCAGGTAAGTAAAATAATTGGAAGTCATCCATGACTGTTCCCTGGATTCGGGAAAACTGGCCATGGATCCCAGCAGATCAAAATGGAACTGGGCATTTTCGGGCATGTCGTTCATTACCCCGGTAATTTTATAAGGGGCGTCCCATCCTTTGAACGTGATCATTTTGCCCATGGGATTTTGCCTGCCAAAATATTTTTTGGCTACTGTTTCTGAAATCACCAGTGCATGCGTTTGCAGGAGGGCTGTTTTTGGATCGCCCTGAAGAAACGGGAAAGTGAATACCTGGAAGAAATTGGAATCAACAAATGCAAAATCCGCTTCCGCAAATGATTTTTCTCCGGTAATAAAACGGGGCCTTCCGTAAGCGCGCAGGCGCGTGGCTTCGAGCACTTCCGGGTAATCCGCTTTGAGCGCCTGGGCAACCGGTGGCATCACATTGGCTTCCTTCATCTTTTCTCCCTGAACCGATCCCCGGAATACCACACGCACTATCCGGTCGGCCTTTTTATTGAAACGGTCGTAACTGAATTCATTCATTACAAAAAGCAGGATCAGCAAACAGGTGCCAATGCCAATGGCCAGTCCGAAAATATTGATGGCGGAAAAGGCCTTGTTACGCCAGAGACTGCGGAATGCGATCTTTAAATAATTTTTGAACATGGTTCAGGTTTGTATGAATGATTGCCGGAAGGACTGTGGACAGAAATGATTCTCCAAAAAAATGCCAAATCAGCACGGTTCTGATAATCAACTGTTTGCGATTGAGGACAAAAGACAGGTGTACGTTAACGACATAGTAAGTGTCCGCTTTTATATAATCCACGATGACATATGAAAATTCGTTATCTTAAAAGTCCCATTTTTTTAACCCAAAACACCAGTTATGAAAAAGTTGATCATTGGCTCCATTGTCGGCGGCATCATCATTTTTTTATATCAGTTCATCTCCTGGGCGGCCCTGAACCTGCACCATGCGAGCCAGGAATACACGCCCAAACAGGACAGCATCCTCAGTTACCTCAGCACCCAGTTTTCCGAAGACGGCGCCTATTTATTGCCTAATTATCCCAAGGGAATGACGCGGGCAGAAATGGAAAAGCAGATGGAGGAGACCAAAGGAAAACCCTGGGCACAAATCCAGTACCATAAAGCGCTTGATGTAAATATGGGGATGAACATTATTCGCGGGCTGCTCGCCGATATCATTATGGTGGGTTTTCTTTGCTGGATATTGCTCAGGCTTTCCGCGCCGGATTACGGTCGCATATTAACAGTCTGCCTTTTTACCGGTCTCATTGTTTTTATCAACTCACCCTACACGATTCACATCTGGTATCCGAAAGCAGACATCTGGATGCACCTCGCGGATGCCCTGGTCAGCTGGTTTCTTTGCGGATTGTGGCTGGGCTGGTGGCTGAACAGAAAAAATAAGCCGGCGCCTACGATTGGATGACCACGAACAGTTCGCTGCCCGCCGGAATGCGCTGGTCCGAATCAAAGACCATGTTCACCTGCTTTTCATCCAGGGTGAAGCGGACGGGAATCTTTTGCGCAGCCAGTTTCACCTCTAATATTTTAATGGGCCGGTCGTCGAGCTTTTCAAGGGCCAGTGCGCGCAAACGCAGTGACCCTTCTTTCATCTGTATCGTATGCGCCTGACCGTGAGTTGTCTTTTTCTGGGAATAACTCCCCCATCCTTCGGCGGCTGTAAATGGCGCTTTAAAATCATTGGCATTCCATTTTGGCGCAAACCGGAGATAACCTTTGGGGCCGTTATAATCAAACCCACAGGCCGAAAGAAAAGTACCATAACTCGCCATGGCGCGACCGTAATGATCACTGCATTCAATTTCATTGAACGGGTTGCGCTTGCCGGCGTGATAGCGCTCATGAATAGTTTTGGTCAGCACCAGCGATTCTTCTATCATCCCCTCTGCCATCATGTGCGAGGCTACCTGGTGCTCGAATCCACTCATGCACTCGCTGAAATATCCGATCTGCCAGGCTTTCGCTTCGCCGTAAGGATGATCTTCATTTTTCGGATTGGTATTCATCACCATCCCGCCTTCCCCGGCCAGGGCGTAAAACCGGCCGCCCTTATGTTCTTTTATATAGGGCCCCACATCGGGCATAAAATTATATTTCCAGAGCGCTTTTAAGGCACTCATGGTTTTTTCCTTGTCAAGCACCCGGCCCAGCCCTACCTGCCAGGCCCAGGATTGTCCATATACCTGATCTATGTGACAGGTATTATAAGAACCAATTTCTTTTTTCCCGATGGCCGGATCAGGCCGGTGAATGAAATATTCTCCATTGAACAAAAGTGCTTCCATATTCTTCCGTCCTTTCTCCACATATTCTTTGCAGGTTTCAGCAAATGCCCCGTCCTGTGTTTCTTCGGCCATTTTCTGGCCCGCATAAACAGCCGCAATGCACAACCCCACGATCCAGGAAATTTCCCCGCTCCAGAGCGCATCGAGGGTGTTTTCCATGGGCGTGTCTTCCATGCCGTCTTTGTTTTTATCCTGCACCATGATGAACTCAACCGCCTTTTTGATCTTTGGCCAGTAATCTTTTAATATGCTGCCATCGGCCGACATGAGGTATTCGCGGTAAATGCGCAAAACGGTTCCGGCCTGTCCGTCAATGGATGGTCCTGTTTTTTCTCCCCGTATCCGGATCATGCCTGTTGCTTCATCATACCCGATACCCAGATCCACCCTCTCCCTTTCATCCCTTTCCAGGCCGGGAAATATGCGCGACATGGCATGGGCATACTGGTACACATGCGTACAGGTACCGTGACAGCAGCCAACACCTTCCCAGGCATAAAACCTGCCGGATTGAAATCGATGGCTGGACGTGGTGGCCAGACAGGAGATATTTAAGAACGTCCTTTCCAGGAACCACCAGGGCAGCGTGCTGTCGTACCAGGTGTTTTTCCACAGCAGGGTGTCGTTGCTCAGCTTTTGATGATTGCGGCCAAGGTATTCCGCCACTTCGGATGCGCTGGCGAACTTTTTGGAATAATAGTGAAAGTCGGCGTCTTCTACCGTCATTCCCTGATCTTTCCCATCAAATCTGATATTC
>DASRLM010000220.1:0-8561 GCA_035648455.1 Puia sp.
CCTGGATACTGGCCATTATTGTGGCCCTGTTCTGCATTTTCTCCACCCTGATCATTCCCAAAGCGGGTACAAACCGGGTCAGGGATCTGAAGGCTGCACCCACATCCACCCAGTCAGGGAATTTTCCACAGGTTCCACCGCCAACAAAATAGTCTTTGAACAATAATATTAAATGCCCTGTCATTCCCATGACAGGTTTTTATTGTTTATTTTGATGATTAATCCAATCACAGTTGAAAAAGCTTTTTCTCATAATCCTATCCATTGTCCTGCTAATTGGCGCGGTCGCTATTTATCTGGTACTGGGTCCGGCTACTGAATTTAAGGATCCGAAATACAATCTGTACATCAGGACCGGAATGAATTATGAAAGCCTGATGGCCAGGATCGGTCAGGACCAGGTGATCAGACATCCTGCGATATTTAATCTGCTGGCCGGAAGAACGGGTTATCCGGAAAAAATAAAAGCCGGAAAATATGAGATCAGCCGGGGCATGAGCCTGCTGAATATTTTGAAAATGCTGCAGCACGGGCGACAGGTGCCTGTAAACCTGGTGATCACCAAACTCCGGACCAAAGAGGACCTTGCGGCCATGGTGGGCCGGAAATTCGAATGTGATTCCACTGCTTTTATGGGCTACCTCAATAACCGCGATTCCCTCAGCGCCTATGGGCTGGATAGCAATACCGTGATGACGGTCATTCTTCCCAACACCTATACCTATTTCTGGAACAGTACGGCATCCAGGATTTTCAGAAAAATGGAAATTGCTTCCCGCGCCTACTGGACGGCATCGCGGCTGAAACAGGCGGAAGCGCATCACCTGGATCCCCGGTCAGCTTATATCCTGGCCTCTATTGTAGAGGAGGAGACCACGCGAAAAGACGACAAGCCCAAAATAGCCAGTGTATACCTGAACCGGCTGGCCACAGGAATGAAACTGGCCGCAGATCCGACCGTGAAATTTGCCCTGCGGAATTTTGAACTGAAAAGGATTTATTCAAAATACCTGACCGTGGAATCCCCTTACAATACCTATCGGAATGCGGGTCTGCCTCCGGGACCCATTTGTACCCCGTCGCTGGAAACAATCGATGCCGTATTGAATGCGCCGGATACAAAGTATTTGTATTTTGTGGCTAAACCGGATTTTTCGGGTTATTCCAACTTTTCCGAAACATTCACCCAGCACATGCAAAATGCCCGGGAATATCAAAAGGCCCTCGACGAGCAAATGCGTATCGGCCAGCAGGCTAAAGCGAATCCATGACCAGGATTGAGAAAATCATAAGGAACAATGCCTGGGTGAGATTTATTTCGGGGGAAACCAAAAAAGTATTTCTGCCGGGTTTTGAAGGGGTGTCCCTTTATGAGGTAATCATCTTTTTTAACAGGCAGGTTCAAAAAGTGGGACTAAACGACAGGGCCCGGTCCATAGCCTTCAGTTTCCTGATGGCCATACCTGCGGCCACTATTTTTATCTGTACCCTGATCCCCTACCTGCCGGTGTCTAAAAAACTCACGCGCCAATTGCTGATGCTGACCCGGGAGATCACCCCCAATCAGAATACGTATCAGATGGTCAGCGATTTTCTCAATGATTTCCTCAACAAACCCAGGGGCGGATTGCTTTCGCTGGGACTGGCGGTGGCGTTGTTTTATGCATCTAATGCGATGCTGGGAATGATGCGCTCCTTCAATAAATCCCTCAGCCAGCACGCCAAAAGGAATTTTCTGCAGAACCGGGTGATTGCCATCAGGCTTACCCTGGTGATGATCATGCTGCTGATCGGTTCCGTGATTATCCTGGTTACCCAGGATGAGCTGCTGCGGTGGATATTCCGGGAATTCAACATCCGCAGCCGGTCGATGCGGGGTGTTTTCAAAACGGTCCGCTGGGTGGTTATCATCCCTCTTTTTTATTTTGCCATTGCCTTCATCTACCGCTTCGCGCCCGCCATCAAAGAGAAATGGAAAATGTTTTCACCGGGAACCATCCTGGCAACCGGGCTGATGATTCTGGTTACCTTTGCCTTCTCTTTCTGGGTGAATAAATTTGGTACCTACAACAAAGTGTATGGATCCATCGGAACGATCATGATCCTCATGATTGTCATTTACATCAACAGCATGATCCTGCTGATCGGCTACGAATTGAATGTAAGTATACATTCCCTGAAACTAAAAACTAAACATCCTCCCCCATCCCCCATGTCCTGCTGAGCTGATCGTATGCTGCCACCGGTAATTTCACCTGATCATAATGACCGGCTGATTTCTTCTGGCGAAAGGCTTCATATACAGTGACCGCGCAGGCAACAGAAATATTCAGCGAGCGAATGATGCCCACCTGGGGGATGATGAAATTTCCATCGGCCAGTGCCCGGATCTCTTTGCTGACGCCGTCGTGTTCATTTCCAAATACCAGGGCGATCGACTTCGTGAAATCAATATTATACAAAGACACGGCATCGGAGGAAAGATGTGTGGTTAAGATCAGGTTGTATTGTTTTCTCAATGCGGCGAAGCAGGCAACAGGATCGGTATATTGATGAATGCTGAGCCATTTGGCAGCACTGCTGCTGCTTTTTGCCCCCCATTTTTTATGGGGGCCAATCCTGGAATTCAATACAGTGATATCCTGAATGCCCACGGCATCGCAGGTGCGCATCACTGCCGATATGTTGTGCGGGTCAAATACATTTTCCAGCACCACGGTAATATCGTTCTGGCGATTTTTTAAAACTCCGGTAAGCCGTTCCTGTCTCTCGGGTGTCATGAGCGGGTTAATTGTTTTTTCCCTGAAGCATGGGAACAAAGGAAAAGTCGTCGAATGATTCTTCTAACAGCGAACCATCCGGATATTTATTGATGCGGATCATCTGCTGCACCTTGCCATCTCCCACCGGGATCACCATTTTTCCGCCGGGTTTCAGCTGGTCCAGTAATTTTTGGGGGATCTCGCGTGCGGCGGCGGTTACGATTATTTTATCAAAAGGAGCGAAGGTCGGCAGCCCCTCATAGCCGTCTCCATAGAAATAACGGATGGAAGGATATTTTTTGGGATAGCCGAATAATTTATTCTGGTCAAATATATTTTTCTGCCTTTCAATGGTAAATACCTGGGCGCCCATTTCGGCCAGGATGCAGGCCTGGTAAGTACTCCCGGTGCCCACTTCCAATACTTTATCATGGGGTTTCAGGTCCAGCAGCTGGCTTTGATAGGCCACCGTATAAGGCTGAGAAATGGTTTGACCTTCTGCGATGGGGAATGCCCGGTCCTCATACGCAATCTGGTCAAAAGCGGAATCCATGAAAAAATGACGGGGAATTTCCAGCAGGGCTGTCAATACCCGTTCATCAGTAATGCCTTTACTCCTGATCAGCGATACCAGTTGTTTTCTCAGGCCTTTGTGCCGGTAAGAATCGGTTAATATGCGCATACGCTGCAAGATAATCGAAGAATTTTTTACAACGAGTCTTTTTCATTTGTAACTTTTCACCCGGAGCAGATTGTATCTCCTAAAATTGAATTTCATGAAGCCGGCAACCGCATTCCTTTTGTGTGTCATGATGTTTCTGGAATATTTTGTATGGGGAGCCTGGTACGTTACCATGAGTACCTATATGGGAGCCAACCTCCATTCAACCGGGATTCAGATCGGGGCCGCTTACAGCGCCCTGGCCATTGCCACCATGATCTCTCCTTTTTTTATCGGATTGATCGCGGACCGTTTTTTTGCCGCACAGCGCATCATGGGCCTTTTGCATCTGATCGGCGCCGTGCTGTTGTTTGTAGTCACAACGGTAACCGGGAACACGCCTTTTTACTGGATCATTTTATTGTATTCCCTTTTGTACATGCCTACGATTGCCCTTTCCAACAGCATTGCTTTTTACCAGATGAGCGATCCGGGAAGGCAGTTTCCCTGGATCCGGGTTTTCGGTACCCTGGGATGGATCGTGGCCGGCCTGCTGATCGGTAACCTGCACTGGGAGAAATCAGCGCCTGCCTTGCTGAATACTTTTTATCTGGCCGCGGGCGCTTCGTTTTTGATTGGCCTGATCAGTTTTATTCTGCCAAATACACCGCCCAAGGCCAGATCTGCGGAGATGACCGCCACCAGGGCGCTGGGTACCGATGCTTTTGTTTTGTTTAAAAACAGACCCTATCTGATATTTTTTATCGCCGCCATCCTGGTTTGCATCCCGCTGTCTTTTTATTATGGTTTTGCCAATGCTTTTCTGAATGAGATCGGATTGCAGAACGCAGCATCCAAGATGATCCTGGGACAATTTTCGGAGGGCCTGTTCATCCTGGCCATTCCTTTCCTGTTCAACCGGATCGGGGTAAAGAATATGCTGCTTATGGGCATGTCGGCCTGGATACTGCGGTATGTTTGTTTTGCTTACGGCAACTTAAGCAGTAACCTCTGGATGCTCTATGCGGGCATTATCCTCCATGGCGTATGCTACGATTTCTTTTTTGTAACCGGATACATGTATACGGAGAAAAAAGCAGGACCCGGAATCAAAAATGCCGCGCAGGGTCTTTTTACTTTTGCCACTTATGGCATCGGGATGTTCATCGGAACCTGGTTCTCAGGATTTGTGGTGGAAAATTATAAAATCGAAACCGGGCACAACTGGCTCAGGATATGGTTCGTTCCCGCCTACATTGCCCTGGGGGTCCTGATCTGTTTTATTTTATTTTTCAGGGAAAAACGGGCTGGATCGGCGCTGGCTGTCGGCTGACTCTCATCCTTTTATTTTTTGTCTGATTCATTCATAGTCTAAATAAGAAGTCATGTCAAGAATTGCCATGTTGGGTTCAGGATTTATCGGCAGGTTTTATGCTGATTCAATGCAGGGACAGCGAAGCCGCGACAGGATCATCAGTGTGTATTCCCGGCGGGAAGAAAGTGCCCGGAAATTTGCCGCGGATTACGGATGTTCCCAGTGGACCATCCAGATGGAGGAGGCCGTTGCCAACCCGGATGTGGATGTGGTTTGCATCTCCCTCCCCAATAATCTTCATGAAGCTGCGGTTTTGCTTTGTTGCAAGCACAAGAAGGCCGTCATCACCACAAAGCCTTTGGGGCGCAATGCCGCGGAAGCGAAACGCATGCTGGAAGCCGTGGAACAGGCGGGTATATTCAATGGATACCTGGAAGATCTCGTGTATACACCTAAATTTCTAAAAGCCTATGAAAGTGTCAGGAATGGCGCCCTGGGAAGAATTCTCTGGTCCAAATCCAGGGAAGCCCATCCTGGCCCGCACAGCGACTGGTTCTGGGATATGGAGCAGGCTGGCGGAGGATGCATCCTGGATCTGGGCTGTCATTGCGTGGAGATCGCCAGGAGTTTTATCGGGAAAGACATCCGCCCGATGGAAGTGATGTGCTGGGCAGGCACGCAGGTGAAGCCCATCGAAGCAGAGGATCATGCGATTGGACTGGTGAAGTACGAGAATGGAGCGATCGGCCAGTTCGAGGTCAGCTGGACTTTCCGAGGAGGGCTGGATCTTCGCGATGAGGTGATGGGAACCGAAGGGACCATCTGGATCAATAATTTTTTAAGGACCGGGCTGGAAATGTTCACGACCGGCAAAGGCGCCGGTTATGTGGCGGAAAAAGCAGAATCCAACACGGGATGGTTGTTTCCCGTTGGTGATGAACTTAATGAACTCGGATATAACCACATGTTCACGGATATGTTCAATGCGATGGAGAAAGGCATCGAACCCAGGGAAACCTTCTACGACGGATATGTTGTGAATGCTGTTCTGGATGCTGCCTACAAATCTGCAAAAACCAAATTATGGGAACCCGTTCAGCTGGATATCTGGCGTGGCCGCACCGGTGTAAGTGAGGTCAGCCAGCTCGTGGAATATGATGCCGGCCATTATCTCATAAAAGAAGAGACAACACACTATGGCGCGAAGAAAGTGATCATTAAAAATAAACAGACGGGAAAGATTAGTGAGCTGACAATTGACAATTGACAATGTCCATTTTTACTCCCCGATCTTATATTTCACGTCATCCGTTATTCCTTTCCATTGGTCTGTGCGGAATGAAACAGCAGGAAAGCCTTCCTGGTTGTACAGATTGGCATCCCCGGCATCATCAGCCCAGGCATATCGGACCTCGGTGGGCTCGCTCACTGCATCGGAGGATACGATCACTTTATTTCCGCTGACAACGGCCCTGGCATAATGAAAATGATGGTCGTTGCCCGATACCTCAAATCCGCGGAGATATCCATATTTATCTTTTATCATCAGTCCGCTTCCGGTATGCGTGAACGTTAGTGATACCTTATTGCCTTCTATGGCCAGGGATTCATATACCGGTCCGCTGAACTGCATGGGTTGACCATAGATATTATTCAGCGCGATGGCGGCCAGCCGTTTGCCCACGTCCTGCTTATTTTTCGGATGGATGTTGTTGGAGTCTCCGATATCGGTGGTTACCGCCATCCCGGTGTTGGGCAGGCTGAGGGTGCGCGTCTGCGCCTCCCGGAGTTCTGCCCAGGAACTGCCGTGTTCACTGTCGCCATTGCCCGCATTAAAGCTCGCCAGTTGTACAAAATAAAAGGGAAAATTGCCCTGGTTCCAATGCTGTCGCCAGTCCGTGATCATTAAAGGGAACGCGGTCCGGTATTGAAACGCGCGACCGGCATTGGTCTCGCCCTGATACCACAACACACCGCGTATACCATAGGGGATCAGGGGCTGGATCATGCTGTTGAAGAGTAAAGTGGGATATTCGTTTGGATTCAGGTTTCCCGTTCCGCGATCTATCCGCGCAACCCGGAAACCCCAGGCGCCGGATAAATTTACGCTGCGGGTTGCGGAGACGAGTTTCAGTCCTGCGGAATCCCCGTAAATTCCGCCGCCGCCATTGGTATCTTCCACGCGCACGGTTATCACGTTCCGGCCAGCTTTAAAAACACCCGGAGGAACCGTATAATGCCTGACCGCATCATAGGATTTGGTGGAACCGACGGCTATCCCGTTCACAAATGTTTCATCATTATCGTCGATTGTACCCAGGTGAAGGGTAACCGGTTTTGCAGCTTCTTCCGCATCCAGTGTAATATCCCTGCGGAACCATACGATCCCGTCCAGTTCTTCCAGACCCAGATGCTGGTCTTCCCACAGTCCGGGCAATTTCATTTTCGGCCAGGCTTCCCCGTTATAATCCGGATTTTTCCATCCGGATTCCGGTACGCTGTCGGTAATCCCCTTTTCAAGGGTTTTTATTTTGTCGTCGAGACCGTGTTTACGTTGTTTGATCAGGGTTTCAATATCCGTGTTGGGAAGACCGGCGATCATACTTTTAAACTCCGGACTTTTTTCAAATGCGCCGCGGCTCGTCCAGGTTTCCACCATGGTTCCTCCCCAGGAGGAATTGATCAGACCCACCGGCACCTTGATCCGTTTTTGTATTTCCCGGGCAAAGAAATAACCTACGGCGGTATAGTCGCCGGCAGTCTGCGGGGAACAAACCGTCCATTCACCGGAAGGGATATCTTCTTTAGGAACCAGGCTCACGGTTTCCGGGATTTTAATCTGACGGATTTGCGGATAATCGGCTTCCCTGATTTCGGTGGCGGCATGCATGGCGGATTTCAATTCAAATTCCATATTGGACTGACCGGAACAGATCCATACTTCTCCGACCAGCACATCGTGGACAACCAGGCTGTCTTTGCCCACTACGGTCAGATCATAGGGGCCTCCTGCCGGCTGGGGATCCAGATTCACACCCCATTTCCCGTTTTTGTCCGCTTTGCCTTCCTTAACCTGCTTGTTCATCCTGACCGAGATTTTTTCATTGGGCGAGGACCATCCCCAGATCAGGACGGGCTGGCTGCGCTGGAGAACCATGTGGTCACCAAAAATTTTTGCCAGGCGAACCTGGCCATATCCGGAGAGAGAAATCGAAAGGCCAAAAAGGCAAAGCAGTTTTATTTTCATTTCTTTTGATATTGTCAGATAATAAATAACATGGGCAACCGGCTACCGGATCTTCATATCGCCGATGATGGCGTCAATCCTTTTTTGCAATAAATCGTCTATGGCTTCGAAAGCGGACCGGTCTTTCAGGTTGTCCCGCACACTGAAATAGAATTTGATTTTCGGTTCTGTACCGGAAGGGCGGGCCGAAATTTTGCTCCCGTCTTCCAGGATGAACTGAAGTACATTGCTTGCCGGAAGGTCAATGTTCCAGGTTTCACCCGTTTTCGGGTTCCTGCCTTTGCCGGTTTCGTAATCCAGCAGTTTGATCACCGGTGAACCATTGATGGCCGAAGGTGGATTGTTCCGGTAAGCATGCATCATATCGGCGATCTGTTTCTGTCCGTCCATTCCTTTTTTGGTAATGGAGATCAGCGATTCCTTATAGAACCCAAAGCGGATGTACAGATCAATGAGTTTTTCATACAGGGTTTTGCCCTTGCTTTTTTCATAGGCTGCCATTTCACATAGAATGGCCACGGCACTCACCGCATCTTTGTCGCGCAGTTTGGTGCCGATCATCAATCCGTAACTTTC
>DASRLM010000221.1:0-4409 GCA_035648455.1 Puia sp.
TTTCGCGGTAAGTTTTCTTACCAGGCTTCTCCTTGTACAGATATCCGAGCACGTTATCTAACCGGTCGATATTGTCCATTGGTTTTAGCGTTTGTTCCAGCCAACGATTTAGCCACCTATTTTAAACAAAAAACCCGCAAACCCTTATTGGGAGCGGGTTTAAGGCGATTTTCTGTGATCCCGCTGGGACTCGAACCCAGGACCCTTACATTAAAAGTGTAATGCTCTACCAACTGAGCTACGGAATCGTCCGGTTAAGAAAAACCGGTAATAAACGACCTGATCTCAAAATCAGGGGATGCCCCTTGTTTTGAGGGTGCAAAAATAAAGGAAACCAAGTCTTTATGCAAATTATTTATACCTGTATGTTGATAAGTCGTGGATTCTTTTCATAACCCCTGTTATCATTATCTTTAGGTTATACACTGACCTTTTTCGAAAAACTCCGCCAGCTTATTTTTAATCCTGTAAAATGCATTTTGCCATGTATCGACTTGTCATGCCATCCCTGCTCCTCTTTTGTATGTTATTCCAAACGTCGCGGGCGCAGACGGCTGAATGGACCAGCCTGTTTAACGGGAAAGACTTATCCGGATGGAAACGGCTGGCCGGAAAAGCAGATTACCGTGTGGAAGACGGCGCTATCGTGGGCAGAACGGTTCCCCACACGCCCAACAGCTTCCTGGCCACCGATAAAGAATATGGCAATTTTGTGCTGGAACTGGAGGTGAAAATAGAAGATACCACGTCCAATTCCGGTATTCAGTTCAGGAGTCATTACGATCCCGCCGGCCATGAAGGCAAGGGAAAGGTTTTTGGCTATCAGTATGAACTCGATCCTTCGTCCCGCCGGTGGACTGCCGGCATATATGATGAAGGACGCCGCGACTGGCTTTATCCTTTATCCCTGCACCCGTCTGCACAATCTGCTTTCAAACTGAATCAATTCAATCAGGTAAAGATTGAATGTATCGGCAATAATCTTCGCACCTGGATCAATGGCATGCCTGCTGCCTATTTAGTGGATACCATGGACCATAAAGGTCTCATCGCCCTCCAGGTACACCAGATCGACAAGCCCGAATTCGCCGGCGAAAAGATTTACTGGAAACACATTCGGATCAAACCGCTTTCTGCGTTTACCGATGATTTTCCGAAAGACGCCTATGTGGTCAACAACATACCCAATCAGTTATCAGCTACGGAAAAAAAGAACGGATGGAAATTATTGTTCGATGGCAAGAGTTCCAAAGGCTGGCGTGGTGCATACAAAAAGGGTTTTCCGGAGAAAGGCTGGCAGATCCAAAACGGCGAAATCACCGTTCAGGGGTCCGCAGGTAAAGAATCCGCTAACGGAGGCGATATTGTTACCCTTGATGAATACAAAGCGTTCGATCTTTCCTTCGATTTCAAACTGACCCCGGGCGCCAATAGCGGGGTGAAATATTTTGTCACGCTGAAAGAAGACAGCAAGGGTTCTGCCATTGGACTGGAATACCAGGTGCTGGATGATAAACTGCATCCGGATGCCAAACTCGGCAGGAACGGCGATCGCACGTTGTCTTCCCTCTACGACCTCATTCCCGCGGCTAAAACCGATCGTTTTGTGCATGCCATGGGTCAGTGGAATACCGGACGTATCGTTGTTTTTCCCAATAATCATGTAATACATTATCTCAATGGGGTCAAGGTGCTGGAATACGACCGCGGTTCGCCGGCTTTCCGTGCACTGGTGGCCATCAGTAAATATAAAGTATGGCCGAATTTCGGCGAAGCGCCTGAAGGACATATCCTGCTGCAGGATCATGGGAATGAAGTGAGCTATAGAAGCATCAAGATCCGGCTGCTTTAATTCATCTTAGATTTCCACCCGCTTTCATTTAATAACTTTACATGCAAAACCGACCTTCAACCATTAAAATGACAAACATGATCAGAAGTTTTTTAGCGATGATGGCCCTGCTGCTTTTTCAGCAGGGATTTTCACAGAAATTTGAACAACTGGCCCTCACGCCGCCCATGGGATGGAACAGCTGGAACAAGTTTGCCTGCGATGGCGTGAATGAGCAGGTGATCCGTAAAACCGCGGATGCCATGGTCTCCAGCGGAATGAAAGATGCCGGCTACGAATATGTGGTGATTGATGACTGCTGGCAGATTGGCCGCGACAGCTCCGGCAATATCATGCCGGATCCAAAGAAGTTTCCCTCCGGAATCAAGGCCCTGGCGGATTATGTGCACAGCAAGGGATTGAAATTTGGGATCTATACCTGCGCAGGTACACTCACCTGCGCCGGCCGCCCCGGAAGTCTTGGACACGAATATCAGGATGCCATCAGCTATGCCCGCTGGGGCGTGGATTATCTGAAGGAGGACTGGTGCAATACCGAAGGACAAAATGCGCAGCAATCCTACAAGCTGATGCGCGATGCGCTCTATAAAGCCGGAAGGCCGATCGTGTTCAGCCTTTGCGAATGGGGTTCAAATAAACCCTGGGAATGGGCAGGAGAAGTAGGCCATCTCTGGAGATCCAGCGGGGATATTTCGGATTCCTGGAGTAAATCCGGTGCCGATGACGGCAGAATCTGGGGCGGGAGTGTGCTGGTGAATCTGGATCTGCAGCAGGGGCTTGAAAAATATGCGGGTCCCGGCCGTTGGAATGATCCCGATATGCTGGAAGTAGGCAATGGCGGATTAACCACCGCCGAGAACCGCGCTCATTTCAGTCTCTGGTGCGTGCTGGCCGCTCCGCTGATCGCCGGAAATGACCTGAGTAATATGTCCAAAGAAACCGTCAGCACACTCACCAACAAGGAAGTGATCGCCCTTGACCAGGACAAACTGGGCAAACAGGGATACCTGATCGAAAACGAAGAATATTTTCAGATTTATCTCAAGCCCTTATCAGGCGGCGATACCGCGATATGTTTGTTCAACCGCGGGGATCAGACTAAAGAAGCGAATATTGACTGGAAGAAATACAAGATCGGCGCCGGTCACTCCATCCGGGATCTCTGGAAGAAACAGGCAGCCGGCACAACAGCCACATCTTTCAAAGCCAGCATTCCCAAACACGATGTGGTGGTGCTGAGGCTTTCCAATTGACAGCTGACAAGTGACATTTGACAAGGGGGAATTGACAATGGACAATGAAAAAATTGTCCATTGTCAATTCTCCATTTTCCATTCCTAAGACCCTCTCTGGGATCCTCCTGTGAGTTTTGTATTCCGGGTTACCCCTTTGGTATTGGTTTTACCTTTCTGCACCGGCAGGTTTGATTTGGCTTTGGAAAGCCCTCCTCCGCCCGGACGGTCATCTTTTTTATTCTTTTTATTCGGGATCAGTGACATATCGAGTTGTTTGACTGTAAAGTTAAATGATTGTTTTTGAAACGGAAATGTCCGTTTTCGAACAGTCCGCAATTGTTAACAAAAACCTACTGTGGCTGATTTACAGGGTTTTGATGAATTGGCATGGCGTTGTAGTTGTATTTGCGGTGAAAGATCCTTTAACAGTAACGGAAACGGCTACCGTGTAAATATTATTCACCGGAAAAAAATAAAAAATAATTCAGCAGGCTGCAACATCGTGAAAGGGACTGCGTCTTATAAACAGGATTAAAAAACAAAATAAATAAAAATCTCCAAAATGAAAAAGTTAGTACTGGCTCTTGCTGTGATGATGACTGCGGGCGTGAGCCAAGCCGCCACGGTGAAACCGGTGGACGTAAACAGGAAAGTGGTCACCGCCTTTTATTCAGCATTCAATCAGGCAAAAAATGTAAGCTGGCGTGAATCGGCCAATTTTTTGGTTGCTGAATTCAATCTGAATAACCAGGTGATGTATGCTTACTATAAACCCGATGGCAGTTTTATCGGCATCATCCATCATCTGCTCTCCACGGATCTTCCGTACAACCTGAAAAAGAGCCTGAGAAAGAACTACAGTGACTATTGGGTAACCGACCTGTTTAAGCTGGAAACCGACCAGGGCACTGCTTATTATGTAAACCTGGAAAACGGAACCGAAACGGTTTTGCTGAATACAGATGAATACAATGTGTGGACCACGTATGAAATAACCCCCGATTCCGAAAAGGGAACGGCATCCTTTTAGCTGTGTATCTTTTGAGTTTAGGTTTAAATCCCGCCGTTTTCTACGGGGGGATTTTTTTTGCCTTCACCGGAACTTAGATTGGTAGTTGTTCTCCATCAAAAGCCGGCAGGCGTGGCCAATCCGGATTTCCGTAACATAATCGGAAAAGGGTTTCCATTTTTTATAGTAGTTTTAACGGCGCACCAGATTACCAAAAGTATTTCTGAAAAACTGCTCGGGCCGGGCGCGTAATGTATAACAGCAATGAATAAACGATTTGAAAACAAGGTCGCCATCGTTACCGGCGCCGCTA
>DASRLM010000222.1:0-10794 GCA_035648455.1 Puia sp.
CTACTGCTCCGCCAAGAGAAATCAGGGGCGTGGTCCGCACGGTAAACAGCGCCCCTCTGGAAGGTATCACTGTGATAGAAAAAGGCACCCAAAACGCCAGCACCACCAAACTTGATGGCAGTTTCCGTTTGAATGTGAGCAGCCCCAATGCCATCCTGATATTCTCCTCCATCGGATTCAAGACAGTGGAAGTGAATACCACGGGCCGCACACAACTCGAGGTGATTCTCGAAGGCGCTTCCCAGGAACTCTCCGGCGTGGTGGTGACTGCGCTGGGCATCACCAGGGCAAAACGTTCGCTCGGTTATTCCGTTGAAGAAGTGGGCGGCAAGGAATTTACCCGGGTGCCGCAGGAGAATATACTCACGCCATGTCAGGAAAAGTAGCCGGCGTTACCATCAATCAAACCGGTGGAACGGGCTCATCCGTGAGCATGATCATCCGCGGCGCCACCTCCCTCAGCAGCGACAACCAGCCGCTTTTTGTTGTGGATGGCGTTCCCATTGCCAACACGCTGAATAATATCAGCGAGGTCGGCACCGACAATCGTGTGGATTATGGAAATGCATTGTCCAGCATCAACCCCGACGATATCGAAAGTGTTACCATTCTGAAAGGGCCAAGCGCTGCGGCGCTCTATGGATCCAGGGCCGGTAACGGCGTGGTATTGATCACCTCCAAAACGGGCCGGGGTGCAAAAAAAATGACGGTGACCGTAACTTCCAATACGGTTTTTGACAACCCATATAAATTTCTCAAATGGCAGACTAAATTCGGACCGGGCCTGTTCTCTGCCATTCCCACGGATGTAAGCGGAAACCTACTGACCAATCCTTTCGGCAGCCTGATACAGGAAAACAGCGGCTCTACCTATGGAGCCGAACTCGACAGGGGATACAAAGAAGTGCAATGGAACAGCCCCGTTGATAACAATGGCAACCAGATCGCTACGCCACTGATCTCTCATAAGGACAATGTCAAAAATTTTGTTCAGACGGGTATCACCAGCACGAACGGCGTATCCATCGCCAACAACAACGATCAGGTTTCTTACCGGCTTTCTTATGCCAACATGACCAACCAGGGCATCATACCCAATTCCAATTTGTTCCGCAACAGCCTTAACCTGAATACGGGTATTAAAGTCAGCAAGGCCCTCCGCATCAGTACCAACATTGATTTTTCCAGGAATAATTCTGATAACCGTCCTGCTGGTGAAAGAGGAACCAATCCCCTGCAGTGGGCCTATAATGTGGCGCCCAATACGGATATCCGGGATATGAAGAATTACTGGGAACCAGGGCTGGAGGGCATTCAGCAGCGAACTCAGGCCAAGGGAATTTTCAACAATCCTTATTTTCTTGCCAACCAGGTGAGGAACAGTTTTGTCCGCGACAGAATCTATGGCAGCGTAAAAGCCGATTGGCAGATCAGCCCTGCTTTCAGTTTTATGGCGCGTTATTCATTGGATACCTATAACGAAAAAAGAGAGACCCAGATAGCGGAAAGTTATACCGAAGACCCCGGCGGAGCTTATGGACTGATCAACCTGTTCACTTTCGAAAGCAATGCTGATTTTCTGCTGACCTACAGGAAAGAGGTTCATAGCTTTAGTTTGTCCGCATCCGTTGGTGGAAATACCCGGTATCAAACGGGCTCCACAGTAAGGAACGCCACCAAGAATGGAACCGGCCTGATTGTTCCGGGAGTCTTTACGATCCAGAACATTCTGCCCGATAACCTGGATTATTCCAGCAGTCTCTACAAAAAAGGAGTGAACAGTGTTTATGGATTGCTCAATATCGGTTATAAGGACATGGCCTATCTGGACGTCACGGGTCGCAATGACTGGTCCAGCACTTTACCCAACGCGCAACCTTATTTCTATCCATCGGCATCACTGAGCCTGTTGGTTAACGAGATCGCAGGTATTAAATCGCGCAAGATCGATATGATCAAACTGAGAGGAGGCGTAGCGCAGGTTGGTAATGACGCCAATCCCTACGAGTTGCAAACGGTACTGGGAAATGCAGGCACCTGGAGTGGTATACCCCGTCTCGCGACGTCCAGCACATTGCTCAACCCCTATCTCAAACCAGAAATAGCCACTTCTTACGAAGCCGGCGTGGATGTGAATTTATTTAAAAACCGCCTTCGCTTTGCAGGCACTTATTACATGGTGGAGAATAAAAATCAGATATTCAGCACCAAAATACCTCCCTCTTCCGGTTATGCTACCAAGAATATCAATGCCGGTCTGCTGCGCAGTGCAGGTATTGAATTGTCTTTAGGTGGTACGCCTGTTCAAACCAAAGACTGGAACTGGGATATCAATATCAACTTTACCCGCAGCCGCACCAAGATCATCAAGCTTTCCGACGGTCTTCCTTATTTCACTCTTTGGACGGACGCACAGGGCGGTGCCTGGACCTATGTGGGCGAAACAATCGGGGATATCTACGATGCGCAGATGGTTACCGTAACGGATAAGCAATCTCCTTATTTTGGCTATCCGCTGCTGGACAATACCGGTAAATGGCAGTCCATCGACGCGATCAATGCAAAGAACAAGATCGGCAATTTCAATCCCAATTTCATCATGGGCATGCAGTCCAGCATCACGTATAAGAGCTTTACCCTGAGCTTCACCCTTGACTGGCGGAATGGCGGCGACTTCGTTTCGCAAACCTACCGCTACGGGGAAGAGAACGGGCAATCTTCCCTCTTCATCAATGGACTGCTAAACCCGGGCAGCAGAACGGGACAGCAGGAGCGCGATTATCTGGTAGCCAACCAGGATAAAATGATTAAAAGCACCGGAAATAATTTCCCGCTGGTGGGCGGACCCACACCTCAGTATAACGGATATCCTTTTATCTATGGTCCCTATACACTTCCTTATGGTGGTGTATTTGTGCCGGGTGTAAGAGCTTCCGGTTTTGATGCGCAGGGCAATCCCACGGGGTATATAGAAAATCTGGGCCAGAACATCAACCAGCCCAACGGTACGCAGATTCTTCCTTTTGCAGGTGCTACTGCCTGGAGCTTTACCAGGGCTTATATGTTTCCTGCGTCTTATCTGAAGCTCCGTGAAATCACCGTCTCTTATGAACTGCCGGCCAAACTGATCAAAGCGGCCAAATTCCAGAATGCCAGCATTTCGGTCTACAGCAGGAATATCATTCTGTGGACTGCAGCCAAGATCAATATAGATCCTGAAAACGCTTTCCAGCCCTCTACAGATGTACAGGGTTCCGGAACACAGTTCAAACAGGGAATAGAAAGATATAATGTCAATCCATGGGTAATTCCCGTGGGTATTAAATTGAATATCGTGCTATAAGCAAACTCAAATAGGATATCATGAAGACTACATTGAAAAAATATTTGCTGTTGCTGATCCTGTTTACAGGCGTGTTCAGCTCCTGCAAAAAAAACCTGGAAAAACTCAATCAGAATCCGAACGGGGCGGATCCTTCCACCACCAATCCAAACCTGGTGCTGTCTACTGTGCTGACGACGGCCGGCCAGGAATGGGTAACGCTCGGGTTCGGCGATGTTGCGGGCATCATGCAGCACACACAGACGGACGGATGGACTGGTCCTCATAACGAATACGACTGGAGCGGGGACTATAGCTGGACGCCCATCTATGATATCCTGCGGAATAATAAATATGTCTACGACCGCTCGGTGACCCTGAACTATGATCTCCAGAAGGGCATCAGCCTGACCATGAAGTCTTTTCTCTTCGGACTCATAACTGATTTATGGGGAGATGCCCCTTATAGCCATGCCCTGAAAGGGGATCAGAGCGGTACCGAAAATGCTCTACCCGCTTTCGACGCGCAGAAAGACATCTATACAGGTATTCTGGCCGATCTCGAAACAGCCAATACCCTGCTTTCGAAAAATAAATCTGATTACAACAGCAGTGTGGATGGGGTTGATGTTTTTTTCGGCGGCGATCCCGCTAAATGGAGGAAGTTTACCAACTCCATAGCGCTTCGTTATTTTATGCGTCTGTCAGACAAAATGCCGGATGTAGCCAAGGCCGGCATAGAAAAAATAATAGCCGACCCGGCCACGTATCCGATCATCACCAATCCTTCAGACGATGCCACGATGGGTTATGCAGGCAATAGTTCCGCTGATTCCTGGCCAACCAATGTGAATTACAATGCAGACAGCGGCAGCTACCGCGTGATCAAAATGTGTTCGACCCTGGTCAAGGCCATGGATAACCTGAATGATCCCCGCCTGGGTGTATGGGCTAACAAAGTGCAGATCTTCCTGCGTGTGGATGCGGGCTTTCCACCCAATACGGACAAGATTGTAGATACCGTGGTCAACGGCGAGGCCAGAAAAGTACGTTATATTTCCAGCGATGTGTTGGCGGGCAAGGGCCTTACGCAGAATGATATTGACCAGAACGTAAATTATGTCGGCCTGCCACCGGCTATTGTGGGTGGCCCTGTTTATAACATCAGTAATGATCCCGCCCAAGCTTCGCATAATCCCCATGTATCCTGGTTGAACGATATATATACGAATGCCAAAGGCCCGCTTTTATTGGCGAGACTCATATCGGCGGCGGAAGTACATTTCATTCTTGCGGAAGCAGCGATGAAAGGTTGGGCTGCCGGTGATGCGCAAACGGAGTATAACGCCGCCATTCAGTCATCATTTACTGCATGGGGCATTAGCGGCGCTTATAGTGCTTATATTGCTCAGCCTGCGGTAGCTTACGCAGGAACCGAAGAGCAGTTGATTACCCAGAAATGGATAGCTTCCTGGACCGCCGCTACGGAATCCTGGTTCGATTTCAGAAGAACGGGTTATCCCGCACTGATCTCCGGACCGATTGCCAAGGGACCGGTTCTGCCCGTAAGATTATATTATATGCTCGACGAACGCAATCTCAATGCAGCCAATACCATGGCCGCGGAGAATAACCTGGAAACGACCACCTATTCAGGATATGGCGCCGATGCAACCAACGGGTTTAAGAACAGCGCCTGGTCCAAACCCTGGATCAGCCAGGGAACCGGCAAGCCCTGGTAAGTAAGCTGTAGTCGCAAAGCATGCATTCGAATGAAGAGAACAATCAACAGTACGATGAGTCCAATGAAAATTACTATCCCTGCCAGGCTGTGCCTGATATTCCTGCTGGCTTTTCCTGCCGGATATAAAGCAACGGCCCAGGATCTTAAAGCCGGCGCCGCAGTTCGCATACTCACGCCAGATCCCCTGCTGCCGGTATCCGGTGGTATCGGCGAGCCCAAACCCTCGACGCAGAAAAAAGGGGATCTCTATGCAAGGGTGCTGGTGTTGGAAAAGGGGAATACGCGTTTCGCGATCGTAGGGGTTGACAATCTCGGATGGTCTTCCATATTGGGCGACCGCTCGCGGGCGCTCATAAAAGGGATTGCTCCGGAGAATGTCCTGATTGGCGCCACACACACCCATAGCGCTCCCGATGCTTATGCTTTCCCCGATGAGAAAGGGAAGACCGGGGCCGACCTGAAATATCTCGACTGGTGTACGAGACAGATCGCCGATGCAGTGAATGAAGCGGTGAAAAACCTGGCTCCCGCCGCGCTCAAAATAGCCGTGGGAGAGGCCAAAGGAAAGATCGCCTATAACTATTATGCCGACAAATTATACGATCCCCGTTGCGGCGTGATACAAGCCATTGCTACCACGGGTAGCCGAAAGGGGCAGACCATCGCTACCCTGGTCAACTACGCCATTCATCCTGAAGTGATCGGATCCGGCCGGGGAATTCTAAGCCCCGATCTCTGCGGTCCGCTCTATGCCCGGATCGAATCCAAAGCAGGGGGTATTGCGCTGTTCATGAATAGCGCACAGGGTGGAATGGTTACGGCAGATAACCGCCGGGAGAACGGAAAAGAAGCCAATGATTATGAAGAATGCACCCGGATCGGTGAACTGCTGGCGGATGAAGCCCTGCGAATAATCGCAGACGCTCCCATTCAAAATGATCCCGCACTTTATTGCGGGTCCCGCATGATCCGTTTTCCCATAGAGAATCCCATCATGAAATATATTCTCGCCAACAGCCCTTTGAAAAGTCCCATGGCCGACCATGATTCGATCTGGACCCGGCTCAACCTGCTGGATATCGGTACCGCGCAGGTGCTCACCGTGCCGGGTGAGGCGTTGCCCAATATCGGCTACTATGTGAAGCGCCACATGAATACCCGGCAACCCTTTCTTTTCGGGCTTACAAACGATGCCTTTGGGTACATGCTGACCAAGGTGGATTTCATGAGCTTCAAACGATACGAATACGTCAGCAACACCAGCCTGGGCGAAATGACGGGTGAAATTTATATTGACCAGGCGCTTAAACTTGTTGCAGACAGTCCTGCTGCAACCGGTGCAGAGAAATAAAAACAATTATTTAATCAAACATTTATATGCTCATGAACCGTCACCGCCTGCAACTATCGTTTGCGGCTATCCTGATCCTCGTTTTTCAAACCGTTTTTGCACAGCCTTCACAATATACACCCGAACAGGCGCGGACCTTTCCTGTTGGAGAAGCCACCACACCCGCCAATGCCCTGCAGCATTACCTGCACAACGGAGACACCACCTTCCATTGGGAAATAAAGGATACCTATACGGTGGATGAATCAACGATATATGATCTGCTGCTGGTGTCCCAGCAATGGCGCAGCATCACCTGGGTTCATCAATTGTCCGTTGTGGTTCCGAAAGAAAATAATTACGACGGAGCATTGCTGGTCATTGTGGGCGGACACGTGAAGAACGGCCTGCCCGAGTGGACCGGCAGGGACGATAAGTTTATGGAAGCCGCCGGCATGATCGCGACGAAGAATAAGGCCATTGTTGCGGTGCTCAGGCAAACACCCAACCAGCCTTTATATGGTGATCTTACCGAAGATGCTTTGATTTCGTATACACTTCATCAGTTCAAACAGGACGGTGACTATACCTGGCCCCTGCTGTTTCCCATGGTCAAGAGTGCGGCCCGTGCGATGGATGCCATCCAGCAACTTGCCGCCGGCAAACTTAACCATCCCGTTAATCATTTTGTGGTATCGGGCGCCTCCAAACGCGGCTGGACAACCTGGCTCACCGGAGCCAGCGACGGCAGGGTAGAGGCCATCGGTCCCATGGTGATCGATATCCTGAACATGCCGGTTAACCTGGATTACCAGATCAAAGCCTGGAAGGAATACAGCATCGAGATAGAAGATTACGTGAAGCTGGGGATACCGCAGCAGGCGCATACAACGGGCGGTGGTGCGATCAATGCCATGGTGGACCCTTATTCGTACAGGCATATTTTAACGATGCCGAAGATGATCTTTATGGGAACTAATGATGAATACTGGGTGGTAGATGCCATCAAGAATTATTACGACAGTATTCCCGGCCGCAATATGATCATGTATTCGCCGAACGTTGGCCATAATCTCGGCGGGGGAAAACAGGCATTCAATTCCCTGAGCGCCTTCTTCGGTCTGACCCTTGCACACAAGCCTTATCCGGCCTGCAGCTGGAGCACGAAAGTAAAGAAAGGAAAAGTGGAAGTGACCGTCAAAGCCACTTCTGATATTTTGGATGAAGCCATTGTCTGGTCCGCCAATTCAGAAAATATGATTTTCCGGAAGGTCGTATGGACCAGCCGAAGCCTGGGTGATTCCGGTAAGTCGAAGATCGTTTTCACGGAGCATCTTCCCGAAAACGGATTCCGGGCCTTTTACCTTGACCTTAAATATAAGGATCCTAACGGTGGGGATTATACGGAGAGTACCCGGATGTTTGTTATGGATAAGGATGAATTAAAATTACACTAGCATGCGAATGAAACAAGTTTTTATATTCCTTTCCATATTTCTTTCCTTAGGGCTGATGGCCCAGGAGAACCATGCTCCGCTGCCGCTGGTAAAAAATGGTTTTGTCGTGATAGCCCACCGGGGCAACCACGTGCATGTGCCCGAAAATACGGTTGCCTCCGTTAAAGAAGCCATTAAAAGCGGGGCGGATTATGTCGAGATCGATCTTCGAACCACCAGAGACGGTTACCTGGTATTGAGCCATGATGCATCGGTTGACCGCATGACCAATGGCAGGGGAAATGTAAAGGACCTGACTCTGGAGGAAATAAAAAAGCTGGCCATTACCGGCCATTCCCGTGATCATAAGACCTACCGCATCCCGGAGTTTAAAGAAATACTGAAAGCCTGCAGGAAGCGGATTAATATTTACCTGGATTTTAAAGATGCCGATCCGGGAGAAACCTACCTGCAGCTGAAAGCAGCCGGCATGGAGAAGCAGGTGGTCGTATACCTGAACAAGGCAGAGCAATACGGTCAATGGAAAAAAGTGGCGTCGGCCATGCCTTTGATGTCCAGCCTGCCCGATAAAATAAAAACGCCATCCCAGTTCCGCTTTTTCCTGAGTGAAGTACAATTGGGCGTGCTGGATAATGTAACAGATACGGCTATGCTGGCGGTGGCCCGGGAAAATGGCGTGTCCGTGTGGCTTGATGTGGAAGGGGCAAATGAGGATTCTGTGCTCTGGAACCAGGCGCTGGATAAAGGCATACAGGGCATGCAGACCGACCATCCTGCTGACCTCGTAGCTTACCTTAACGAAACCCGTCAGCGGAATGGAAGAGAAGCATCGGATGCCGGCCATCCGGCGGCCACAACGGGTTATAACCTGCCGGCTTACCGGAAATTATCGGATATAGCCTATAGCAAGACCGACCCGGAGAATGTGCTCGATGCCTATATTCCTGCTGATTATGAAAATGCCCGGGTGATCGTGTACATACACGGTGGCGGCTGGACGGGCGGCGATAAATCCGAATTTCCCAAAGGGATGATCGACGAGCTCGTAGGCAAACGGAAATACATTGTCGTTTCGATGAACTATCGCTTGGTCAAAGACGGGAAAAATATCTTCCCGGCGCAGATAGAAGATATCTCCAAAGCCCTTGCCCTGTTGTCGCACAACGCAAAAAAATATCATTACCGCGGCGACGAATTTGCGCTGATGGGCGGAAGTGCGGGCGCCCATCTGGCCATGTTATATGCATATGGTTATGACAGCGCCAGGCAGATAAAAACGGTCGTGGATTTCTGGGGTCCAACGGATCTTGCCGATAAATCGGTCCGCGCGGATAATAAGGACGCGGACGAAAAAGTGGTTGCCCTGCTGGGCGTGGCCGACCCGCAGGCACAGATATGCCTCGATGCCAGCCCCTATTACCGGCTTAGCAAGGAAACCGGCGTTCCGACCATCTTGTTTCATGGCGGAGAAGATCCGCTGGTGAATTATACCCAGGCGGAAAAGATGTATAAAAAATTGTTGTCGCTGGGCATACCGACTCAATACGAATTCTATCCTCATGAAAAACACGGGATGGGACCGGCTTCAGCCGTTGATGTTTTTACCAAGACCATGGCCTGGCTGGATAAATATTTCCCCGCCAGATAGAGAAGGGCTCGCTTTAGAATAAAATTAATTATCATGTCCCTCAGAAAAATTCGGATGCTGATCGCGATGGTCAGCCTTTTACAGGTCGGCGTTGTTAACGTCTATGCGCAAAAAGACAATACCACGTATGCCGAAAAACTTGGTTTCCCCAAAGGGGCAAAAGTGATCATCTTCCATGTGGATGATGCGGGCATGTCCGTCAACTCGAACGAGGGCGCGATCAATTCGATAGAAAAAGGCGTGGCCACTTCCACCAGCATCATGATGCCCTGTCCCTGGGCCGCCAGCTTTGCGAAATATGCCGCGGAAAAAAATTATGATGCGGGCCTGCACCTCACGCTTACTTCCGAATGGAATCATTACCGCTGGGGCCCGCTCTCCGGCGTAAAGCAGGTGCCTGGCCTCACGGACCCGGAATGGTGTTTATGGCCCGAAGCGGAGGATGTGGTCAAACACGCCAGCGCAGATGAAGTGGAGACGGAGATCCGCGCACAACTGGCCCGTGCCCTCGCCGTGGGACTGCATCCTACCCATTTGGATTCCCACATGGGAACCCTGTTTGCCAGGAAAGACTATCTCGAAAGATATATTAAGGTGGGCGTTGAAAACGGCATACCCGTGATGTTTCCCGGCGGCAACAATAAAATGCTGAGCGAAAATATCAATGAGCCACTGATTAAAAAACTCAAGAAAGAAGGCAAGTGGAAAGAGGGTGACGTGTTGCCCATGCCCGAGGTGCTGAAGAGTGCCGCACCCGTTGGCGCGATGATCTGGAAAGCAGGGCTGCCCGTGCTGGACGATCTGGTCACTTACAGCGGGGAATGGAAACCGGAACCCGTTGATGGTGTCGTTACTCCCGAAGCCTATGCAAAATATAAGGTCAAAAAATTAGAAGAGACCATCGAAGATATGGAACCCGGCGTGGCCATGTATATCGTGCACAGTACCGTAGTAACAGACGACTTCAGGCAGATCAGCGGATCCGGAGATTCGCGTTTTGCCGATATGCATGCGATGATGGATCCTGAATTCAAAACCTGGTTACAACAGAAAGGAATCATACTCACTACCTGGCGCGAACTCATGCAAAGGCGCAAGCAGGTGAAGTAAGCCTGTATAATTAAAATATTGCTTCTTACCTTAGTTACCAGAGAAGCCATAATTTAATGATATGAAGCGGTATAAAATTGCAATGGCCAGTTTGTTCGTGGCTATTATTTGCATGTCCATCTATTTTATAAAGAAGCCGGTTATTTCTAATAATAAAAAAGTCGGTCCTCAGCCTGATGGCAG
>DASRLM010000223.1:0-3523 GCA_035648455.1 Puia sp.
ACTCCGCACCATTCCGGGAGAAAAATTCAGTCGCCAGGATATCATCCGGTCCACCCGTGAAATCGTAAACCTCGGTTTTTTCAACCAGGAAAAAGTAACCCCGAATATTGTTCCGAATCAGGAGGATGGTACGGTGGACATCAACTGGTCAGTGGAAGAAAAATCGGCTGATCAGCTCGAACTTTCAGCAGGCTGGGGGGGTGGGATCGGAGTGACCGGTACCGTAGGTATTTCGTTCAATAACTTCTCCATAAACAATATCTGGAAGAAATCCGCCTGGGATCCGTTACCCACGGGCGACGGCCAGAAACTGAGTTTGCGTGTACAGGCGAACGGACGCGCCTATCAGTCCTATAACCTGTCCTTCACCGAACCCTGGCTCGGCGGAAAGAAAAGGAACTCCCTGACCGTGAGCCTGTACGAGAGCGCCTTCCGCACCGGCGGTTATAATTATCAAACAGCGAAATATGCCTTCAGCGATACTAATTCATTAAAAAATATCGGCGTCGTTATTGCGCTCGGTAAACAATTGAAATGGCCAGACGATTATTTCACGCTTACCTATTCGTTGAACTATACCCGGTACAACCTGACTAACTATTCTCTCTTCTCCCAGAATTTCAGAAATGGATTTTCTACCAATTTAAGCTTCAAAGTGCAACTGGCAAGATACTCTTTGGATCAGCCCATCTATCCGAGGTCGGGGTCTAATTTCTTCATCAGCGCCCAGGTGACGCCACCCTATTCCATATTTAATAAAAATTTTACGGACCAGCAGAATTTCCAGTTGCCGGAATACACAAAATGGCGAATGAACAGCGAATGGTATATTCCTATCGGGAAAGCCATGGGCGCGGATAAGAGCCGCCAGTTTGTGCTAAAGGCCGCCGTGAAGTATGGATTTATGGGGAGGTATACGAGCAAACTCAATTATTCTCCATTTGAAAGATTCCAACTCGGAGATGCGGGTCTGACCAACAATTTCGGTTTGCTGGGATATGATATCATTTCACAAAGAGGTTATCCGGTGTATCAGAATTCGGATCCCCGTGTGAACCCTGATCAGCAGCAGGCATCGCAGTTCTTTATCATGTTTAATAAATATACCCTTGAACTGCGGTATCCGTTCACCACGAATCCCAGCAGCACCATTTACGGGGAAGTGTTCTTTGAAGCCGCCAATGGCTGGTACGATTACAAAGATTATAACCCATTCCGTCTCCGGCGCGATGCGGGTGTGGGTCTGCGTTTCTTCCTGCCCATGTTCGGATTGCTGGGCTTCGACTATGGAATCGGGCTGGACAGGATACAGAATGGTTCGCTGAAAGGCGCTTCACGCTTTACCTTTATGCTGGGATTTGAACCTGAATAAACTCCACTTAAACAAACGATATGAAAAAAATACTTCTTTTCACGATTCTCGCTGCAGGGCTCTGCCTTGGCGCATCCGCACAGCGGTATGCCATTGTGGATACTAAATATATCCTGGATAAACTGCCCGACTATAAACTGGCCCAGAAGCAGCTGGATCAGACCAGCGCCCAATGGCAGAAAGAAATAGACGACAAACAGGGCGTACTGGATAAAATGTACAAGGATTATGAGGGTGAACAGGCGATGCTGAGTGAAGAACTGAAGAAAAAAAGGGAGGATGAGCTCTTTAATAAGGAAAAGGAAGTCCGGGACCTACAGCGCAAACGCTTTGGCTTTGAAGGGGATCTGTTTAAAAAACGTCAGGAGCTGATCAAACCCGTACAGGATAAGGTTTATAACGCCATCCAGAAAATTGCGGTGAACAGAATGTATGACTTTATTTTGGATAAAAGTGAAGGAATAACTGTTATCTTTGCCGACCCCAAGCTGGATAAGAGCGACGATGTTTTGAAGGAACTGGGGATAAAATAACCCGTATTCATACAGCCACCATATTCAACTATTAATAAACACAAAGAAAACCGTTCACATTTATGAAAAAAATTGTTGCCATCATTCTAGTAGCAACCGCCTGCATGTTCGCGGGAAGCCCGTTGCATGCGCAATCCAAAATGGGTTATATCGATCTGAATGAACTGATCAGGGATATGCCGGAATATAAAAAAGCGGACACGTCCTTGGGCGATTTTCAGAATGCCCTGAATTCGAACTACGATGATATGAAAAAGGAATTCAGCGAAAAGGACAGTCTGCTTTCTTCCAAAGACACGGTTAAATACACCAGGGCCCAGATCGAAATCAAAAGAAGACAACTGGGTGAACTCTACCTGAAATTGCAGGGATATCAGCAGCAGGCCAGCCAGCAATATCAGCAGAAGCAGGGGGAGCTGTTGACGCCCATTCAGAAAAAAGCGCAGGAGGTGGTGCAGCAGGTTGCCAAGGAAGGCGGCTACACTTATGTATTCCTGAAAGATGCCTTGCTGGTTTCGCCACCCGCGGAGGATTTACTTCCCGCGGTGAAAAAGAAGCTGGCATTGAAATGATCCGGTAACTAATTGCTTTATGAGCCATCCCGCCCCATCCCGGTTTTCACGGAGACAGGACGGGATGGCTTTATTTTTTACTTTTTATCCTGCATGATGGCATCTGCGTTTCCGATTGGGGTATTTGATTCCGGTTACGGGGGTCTCACCGTATTGCAATCGATCGTAAAAAAATTACCGGAATATGATTTCATGTATCTGGGCGATAACGCCCGGGCGCCTTATGGCAACCGGTCATTTCAAACCGTATATCAATATACCCGGGAAAGTGTGCAATGGTTTTTTTTAAAAGGCTGCCCGCTGGTGGTGCTTGCCTGCAATACCGCATCCGCCAAGGCATTGCGCACCATTCAGCAGCACGATCTGGTGGAAAGCAAATCGTTAAACAGAGTGCTCGGTGTGATCAGACCGACCACGGAAATCGCGGGGCGTTTTTCGAAATCCGGACATGTGGGCATACTCGCAACGCAGGGTACCGTAAACTCCGGATCCTATCCGATAGAGATACAAAAATTCTTTCCGGGGCTAAAAGTTTTTCAACAGGCATGCCCCCTGCTGGTGCCACTGATCGAGAATAATGAACATCAGGGCGCAGGCGCCGATTATTTTATCCGGAAATATGCAGGTGCCCTGCTTGCCCAGTCCTCAGCTATTGATACGGTTATACTGGGATGTACGCATTATCCCCTGGTGATGGACAAGCTGAGGTCCTGTTTCCCCGCCTCCATCCGGCTGGTTTCCCAGGGCGATATTGTAGCGGAAAGCCTGGCTGATTATCTGACCCGTCATCCGGAAATAGACAACCGCTGCAGTAAAAATGGAAAAACAACTTTTTTTACCACGGATTCTCCGGAAGATTTCGACCGGCATGCCGGAATTTTCTACGAAAAGGGTATTCACTCAGAAGAAGTATTTTTGTAGGCAGCCAATGATCTTTTTTTTAAATTAATCCCGCCTGATTATGAAATTACATCCGGTTCTTTTCCTGTTTGCGCCCCTTGTTTTTTTATGGGGATCCTGTACCAAGGAACTCAGCAGGGAAAATC
>DASRLM010000224.1:0-2289 GCA_035648455.1 Puia sp.
GTCCTGCTCGATCTGGATAGTCATGACGCCCACAGGATACTCGGCAGTCCGGATGATTTGAAATTAAACTCTTCTATGACCTTATTTGCTTCGCTGCCGGATACAGATCCCGTATTTCAGCAGGTATTGAACCGGTATTTCAAAGGTGCGAAGGATCATCAAACCCTGGAGATATTGGCAGGGCAGTAGATGTCAGGATATGCGGAGTTGTTCTGCAATCGGATTCGGGTGATCTGCGGGACATAACGTGGCATTTCCGCCTCTTTCACGCAGAAATGGGCTGGCACACCTTTGTCGTATATCCATTTGGTTTTCATAGGATATTGGATTTTTTAACGGGGCTGTATCTTTATGCCGCCCCCTTTTTTATTTTTGTGCTGACGAAAACCTGATCCATGATAAGAGATATTCAACCCATACTCGAGGTGCTATCCGATTATCTGCAAAAGATCCCTTTGAGCGATGATGAAACCAACTTGCTGCGTAGCTGGCTGAGGGAATCGGAGGCGAATGAAATGCTGTTTGATGATATCAGTAACAGGTCGAAGTGGGAAGCCGATTGTCCGCCCGGTATGCCTCAAGATCTGGCGGGTTCGATGGAAAGAATAAGAATGCGGATGATTGAGCATTTAGAAAATGAAGGTTGATAACGCGTATGTAAATGACCCCAGCCTGCCGCGAAAGACAGCCTTAGGACTCCAAGGACAACCGACCTGGATGGTTTCTTTTTATCAAACTGGTTTCACCGATAGATTATGCTTGCGGCTGACAAAAGCCGCGGCGGATATAAGTCTGAATATCCCCGTTCGGGAATATTTATATCATCGCACGGTCAGCCAGATATATTATGGATTCATAATTCTGTTTTACAGCTTCTGCCATGGCCATTTCACAGGTTCTGGCGGAAGAATAGTAACCATCATATTTTTTTTCAGAGACTTCTTTAGCTTCGGCAAGGGTCGCCGAATGCGTAAGTTCAGGAAATAAAAAACCCCTGTCGCCGGCCATTCCACAACATCCGGAATGTATTGGAATGGTAACCTCTTTTGCAAAATGCCGGGCAATCCTTTTGAATTTTTCCGAACTGCCCATTTTACCCAGAGAACATACCGGATGCAGGACAACATTCTCCTTTTTCCGGACTCGCCCGGTTAAAGGAAGAATTACGTCGTGCAAATAGTCTACGCTGTCCATAATATGCATGCTGTCAAATCTAAGCTTATTCTCATCCGTCAGTCCGGGTCGAATATGCTGAAAAGTATAAGCGCACGAACTGGTATCCGTCACAATGGGCAATCGCCCTTCCGAGGAGGCTTTCCACAAATAATTAATTATATTATTCACTGTCGCCCGATAAGCGCGAGTAAGCCCTTTTGAAGAAAATATCTGCCCACAACAAGTCCCTGTGAGGTGTTTCGGAATGATGACCCGTACACCTGCCTTTTTTGAAACACGAATCATCGTTTCCATAACATTTGGAACCCCATCACTATTACCCAATAAACGCGATATGCAGGCTGGAAAATAAATAACCTCAATATTCTCCTTCTTCATCCCGTTGTCAAAATATAAATTTGATTCAGGAATAGCAGGGGGCACTCCTATTTGGTCGGTCCAGAGGGGAAATCCGCGCCAGCATTTTTTCGCAAGCCGGCTGATTTGATACATGGTCTGCTTTCCGAAGATATAATTGATCCTATTTCCAGCGTGCAACATGTACTTCAGCACGAATTCAACCAGTCTGAAATTTTTAGCCAGAAATAAAGCCATCAGGTTGCCCAACCGACTATGATTTTCCATTCTGAGCCTTTTAACCAGGTCCCCTGTATTAATATCTACAGGACAGGCAGACGCACAAAGACCATCAACGGCGCAGGTTTCTAATCCCTCATATTCATATTGTTTCAGAAGTACCCTGTATTTTCCGGTTTCGCCTGCCAGCTGAAGCCGCTTAAGCTCCCGCCTGGCAATGATCCTTCTCCTCGGCGTCATGGTAAGATTGCGACTCGGGCAGACCTGTTCGCAATATCCACATTCGATGCATTTATCCACTTCCTCTTCAACGGCGAAAAGTTGTTTCAGGTTTTTAATATGAATTTGGGGGTCTTTATTCAATATTACGCCCGGATTCAGGAGATTTTCAGGATCAATGCATTTTTTCAATCGCTCCATAATCCGGTATGCTTCACTCCCCCATGCTGTTTCTACGAAAGGGGCCATATTGCGGCCGGTTCCATGCTCAGCCTTCAGGGCACCATCGTATTTCTTAATCACCAGCTCTACCAAGTC
>DASRLM010000225.1:0-12777 GCA_035648455.1 Puia sp.
GATCCCATGTCCCGGCTGCGGGGAATGGGCGGCGGAGGCGGGTCAAAGAGCAGTGACAGTCTCCAGCATCGGGTGGATGACACCATCACCATCAATTTCCGTTATCTCGATTCCAGCCGCCTGCAAAAGATTGATTCATCCGTATACGATTTTTACCAGCGTTATCCGATACCACCCACTTACATCGATCTGGGAAACCTGGGGAATGCGGCTCATGACCTGGTATTTCACCCATTCATGAAACCCGGATGGGACCCGGGATGGCACGCGTATGATCCGTATATTTTTACCGTGGATGAAACGAAATTCTTCAACACTACCAAACCCTATACGGAGCTGGGTTATCTCATCGGCGGCAGGTCGGAGCAGATGATCAATGTGGTCCATACGCAGAACATCAACAAAAGCTGGAACGCGCTTTTCCAGTACAGGCTGATCAATTCTCCGGGGCAATTCAAGAATCAGTCAACCAATCACAACAATTATCGCTTCAGTTCCTGGTATTCGTCTAAAAATAAAAGATACCAGGCTTTCCTGATTTTGCTGGGAAGCAAATTGCAATCCGGTGAAAACGGAGGCATCCGGAATATAAGCGATCTTCAATCGCCCATATACAGTAACCGGTATGCGATCCCGACCCGGATTGGTCCCACGTCAACCTATAATCCTAATCCATTTGGCGTGCAGGTGAATACCGGCACGCACTACACCTCGGCAACCTACATGCTGAGGCAGCAATATGATATCATCGGAAAGAAGGATTCCATTGTTACGGATTCCACCGTAATTCCTTTATTTTATCCCCGTTTCCGCGCAGAATATGCGCTCAGTTACCAGACCTATCATTACCGTTTTCTGGATGATAATCCCGATACCACCTATTATGTCCAGAACCTGAATTTTGTGGCCACTCCGGACACCATCCGGCTGAGCGATACCTGGCACAACCTGACCAATGATTTTTCCCTGTATTCTTTTCCCGACGCAAAAAATCCGCAGCAGTTCATTAAAGCCGGCATTGCTTTCCAAAGCCTGCATGGTATTTACGATGCCGGGGAACGGTCCTTATACAATATTTCCCTGCACGGAGAATACCGCAATAAAACAAAGAATAAGAAATGGGACGTGGAAGCGTTTGGAAATTTTTATCTGAGCGGATACAATGCCGGTGATTACAATGCTTATATCAGTTTGCAGCGTCAGATCAGTAAAAACCTCGGCTTTCTGCAGGCGGGGTTTGAAAATGTAAACCGGACGCTGTCCACCGCCTGGAACCAGGAAAGCAGTTTTGGATTCGGGGTACCCGGATTTTTCAAAAAAGAAAATGTGATCCATCTGTTTGGTTCCATAGACCAGCCCAAACTCAACTTAAAATTAAGCGCGGATTATTATCTGATGACCAATTATCCTTATTTCCAGGACTACTACAAAGCTTCCCAGGAAACTAATCCTTTCAATATCCTCGAGGTATCGGCGGAAAAAGTAATTCATGTAAGCAGGTACTGGGTCCTCAGGACCAAACTCATTTTACAGAAACGGGCCGGTAGCGCTCCGGTGAACATACCCCTTTTTGTTACGCATGACCAGTTCGGATACGAAGGTAAACTCGGATTTAAAAACCTGCTCATTGCCTTTGGTGTGGAGCTGCGGTATTTTTCTCCCTATAAGGCAGACGGATATTCTCCCGTGCTGGGGCAGTTCTTTACCCAGAACGATACAACCATCAAGCAGAAATTGCCGGATATCGGGGCTTATGTCAATTTCAGGATCAGAAGTTTTGTGGCGTATGTGCGACTGGAAAACCTGAATACCATGCAGATCGGGAAAGCGTATGGGTTCGGATTTACCAATAATAACCTGGTCGCACCCGATTATCCTTATCCGGGTCTTCGGATCAGAGTGGGGATCTTCTGGAGTTTCGTAAATTGAGTATAATTTAAAAAAAGATTGTTGCCGATGAACAGGGTTTATGTTTTTTTGTTACTGATCACCATGCATTCAAATGCTTTTTCGCAAATGACAACCGGCAATACCGCTACTGAAATATCCCTTCCGGACAGGGATGGGAATCTGACCAGCCTCTCCGCTTTAAAAGGTAAAGTGGTGCTGATCGATTTCTGGGCCAGCTGGTGCGGTCCCTGCCGCAGAAACAATCCGCATCTGGTGAAGCTTTATCAGAAATACCATGGGAAAGGTCTTGAGATTTATGGTGTTTCGCTGGACAATGACCACCTCAGCTGGAAGGAGGCCGTGGGCCACGACAAGCTTAGCTGGATCCAGGTAATCGATGATAAGGGCTGGGATGCTCCCTCCGCATCGGCCTATGGGGTGGAAATGATACCCTTTTCTTTCCTGGTGGACAAAGAAGGCGTGATCCGGAAAATTAATGGGGAAGGGCCGACGCTCGAAAAGGAAATCAAAGCTTTATTGAAATAGCATCAGTAGTTTGATATGGATTCGCAGGCCAGCGCTTCCGTTTCCGTTTCGAGGGTAACGTGCTGGATGCTGGCATGGAGCAACTGGTGTTTGATCTCCTGTTTTATTTTTTCCTGGTCCTCAATGCTGATCCCCCGTTCCAGCACCACATGTCCTGTAAGAGCATTTTCCATAGTACTCAGCGCCCAGATGTGGATGTGGTGGAAGTCACGCACCCCGTTGATCTTTTTTACCAGATCCCTGACCGTAGCAAGGTTGATTCCCTGCGGCACTGCGTCCAGCGACAAACGAAGACTGTCCCTCAGCAGTTTCCAGGTACTGAATACTATCGCGATGGCCACCGCAATGCCCAGTAAAGGATCCACCCAATACCAGTGGGTGAAATAGATCAGTATACCCCCGACAACGAGCGCAGCAGAAACAACCGTATCTGCCATCAGGTGAAGAAAAGCGCCTTTTATATTCAGGTCGTTTTCCCTGCTCCGGAAAAAAAGCAGGGCGGTGAGCCCATTGACCAGAATACCGATGCCGGCCACCAGGGAAATGGTTTTACCGGGAAGCACCCGGGGATCAATGAGCCGCTGAACGGACTCAAACAGGATCGCCCCGATAGATACCAGGAGAATGCCCCCATTGAGCAGGGCAACCAGCACCGTGGTTTTTTTATACCCGTAGGTATAGGTGGCATTCGATTTCACTTTCAGCATCCGGAAAGCAAAAAGTGCCAGGCCGAGGCTGGCCACATCGGCCAGGTTATGACCCGCATCGGAAAGCAGGGAAAGGGAATGAATAACCAGGCCCGCAATCACCTCCACCACCACAAATGCAAGGTTGAGGACGATGCCGGTAATAAATGCGGTATTGACTGATTTCAGTTCAACCGTGTGGCTATGGGAATGACCGTGGTGCTGGTGTTGGTCCGAATGGGAATGATGATGTATATGCTCCATGATGGACAAAGGTAAAAAATAAGCTGTTTTTATGATTAATAATACCAAATGGATCTTTTTGCCTTTTCTTCCTACCTTTAATTTCCCTTCTCTAAGAGCTCATTAATATCTGCGCCCGGCCTGCCCATAATTTGTGCCCGTACGGTATTTTATCACCTTAAAATGGTATTGTATGTCATTCAATCTAATCGAGTCGATCAAAAATCTTCTTCCGGGCGATCTGCTAATCAAGGCAGCTGGTATGCTCGGCGAAAATCCGGGAAATGTTCAACAGGCAATGAGCGGAATCATCCCTTCGATACTCACGGGAGTACTTCATAAAGCCGGGTCCGGCGATGTCCACAGCGTGCTGAACATGGCCGTGGATTCTGCGAAGGGCGGAATTCCCGAAAACCTGGGTGTGCTTACCGGGGGTGTGGAAGGGCTGGGTTCCAAGGGGGCGGACATTTTGAAAAATCTGTTTGGCGACAAAATTGCCGGCCTGACAAATGCCATATCCGGTTTTTCCGGAATCAGCAGCAAATCGGCTTCCACGTTATTGGGTGTTGCAGCGCCTGCGGCCATGGGGGTGCTTGGAAAACAGGTAACGGACGCTAACCTGAATGCCGGTGGATTACTTTCTTTTTTGAACGGGCAGAAAGACAATATTCTGAATGCACTGCCTTCGGGTCTCAACCTTCCCGCCGTGCTTGGTTTGGAAAGTTTGTCCGGCATAGCCGGTAAATTGTCCGGTGCCGTTCCATCTATTTCAACCGGCATGGGAAGAACGGCTGCAAATGTTGCCGATGCTGCCGGTGCAACCACGGAACAGGCAAAACCCGGATCGCGCTGGTTGCTTCCGGTATTGCTCATACTGGCGCTTATTGGCATCATCTGGTATTTCATGAACCGGTATTCTCCTGCGTCGAATATGCCCGTCATGGCAGACACCGTGGCCGTTGCAAAAGATACCGTAACGGCGGCTCCCGTTGCAACAGGTCCCGAACAAATCAAGGTTAAATTGCCAGACGGTAAGGAGCTGAATGCTTTTAGAGGCGGAATTGAAGATCAGCTGGTGAATTTCCTGAATGATCCGAACAGCAAGCCGGGAAAAGATGTTTGGTTTGATTTCGATAACCTGAACTTTAAAATGGGCAGTTCAGACATCAGCAATGAAAGCATAGATCAGATTCAAAATATCGGCGCAATATTAAAGGCATATCCAAAACTGAAAATTAAAATTGGAGGATATACTGACCGCACGGGAGATAGCCTAAAGAATAAAAAATTATCTCAGGACCGCGCAGCCTCTGTTGCTGCGGCCATAAAAGGTACCGGAGTGAAAGCAGGCCAGATAACCGGAGCCGAAGGATATGGATCTGCGTTTGCCAAAGCGGCTGCTGATGCCCCGGATTCAGACCGGCTGAAAGACAGGCATATTTCAATTAGTGTAAGAGCGAAATAAACCTTTAATTGTATAGCGCATCAGTCGCCATAGCCGCCAGATCCATGTCTTTATAATTCCTGATCTCATGATAAAGCGTGTCCCGTTCAATCGGTTCACGCTTTACCTGTTTTATCAGGGCTACGAGTTGGGCCGTGGAGAGGGAGGGATGCTGTTCTTCGGAACCCGCCATGGAATAAATTTTTGTTGAATCATCTATGGTACCATCCAGATCATTCACACCAAAGGATAAAGTGAGCTGGGCGCTTTGCCTGCCCAGCATGG
The DNA here is from genome assembly GCA_035648455.1 of Puia sp. Classification (GTDB taxonomy): domain Bacteria; phylum Bacteroidota; class Bacteroidia; order Chitinophagales; family Chitinophagaceae; genus Puia. The sequence goes on from DASRLM010000225.1 coordinate 5,095, forward strand.
GCCAGTATGCCTTGAGGTGCGGAAAATTATCCATGTATAGCCGGCTCACCGCATACAATTTCATGTCTTCTATCACGGAGCTTTCGGGAACCTGGCTCATGTCATTTCCCTTGTTTCTGAATTTCAGGGGAATGAACGTATTGAAACCTCCGGTTTCATCCTGCAGGGATCTTAGTCTTTCCATGTGATCAATACGGTGTTCATATTTTTCTATATGTCCGTATAGCATGGTCGCATTCGTATGCATCCCCAGCTGATGTGCAGCCCGGTGTATGTGGATCCATCCTTCGGCATCCACTTTATCTTCACAGATCTGCCTGCGGATCTCCGGTGCAAATATTTCCGCTCCTCCGCCGGGCAGGGAATCCAGCCCCGCTTCATGCAATAATTTCATACCTTCTTCCACACTCAGTTTAGCCTTGCGGAACATGTAATCCAGCTCCACAGCAGTGAATCCTTTGATGTGGAGATCGGGCCGGTGCGCTTTTATTTTCTGCAGCAGGCCGGCAAAAAAAGCCAGGTTCATTTTGGGATGCACCCCGCCCACGATATGCACTTCGGTCACCGGTTTACCATCGTATTTTTTTACAATATCCATCATCTGGTCCTCGCTGAGTTCCCATCCTTCGTCGCGATGCGCATAGAGACGCGAATAAGAACAGAAGGCGCAGGAAAATACGCATACGTTTGTCGGCTCAATGTGAAAATTCCGGTTAAAATAAGTTTTGTCGCCATGCAAACGCTCGCGCACAAAATTGGCCAGCGTTCCCACGAAGGGCAGTTCCGCTTTCTCAAAAAGCAAAACCCCTTCATCAAAAAAAATCCTTTCCTTGTTGATTATTTTTTCCCCGATCCTGCGCAACCGGGTATCGGGTTGATGTTCCACCAATCGCTGCACCTGACTTATACTGGAATCCATGCCATCCACTTTTAAATGAGGGCCAAATTTACGAAGTAAAATGTTGTCCGTTTAAATAAGGGATGCAACAGGCATCTTCCGGATCTTGTATAATTCCATTATCTTACCTGATCAAAAAAATGCGCCTTCATGCAACGATTCCAAGGATTGGCCGGTGTTGTACTGATCCTAGGCCTGGCTTTTCTTTTTTCCAATAACCGCCGCAGGATCAATCTCCGGCTGGTGGTATGCGGGTTGTTGTTGCAGCTCCTCATTGCCGTGCTGGTTTTAAAGGTGGGACCCATCACGCGGTTTTTTCAATTTCTCGGCCGGGGCATGGAAAAGATCGAACAATTTGCTTTCAGGGGTGCGGCATTCGTTTATGAGGGCATTGCTGTACCGGCGCCTGGTGGCGGCGTAATGAACTATGCCATGGGTGGATTTGTTTTTGCTTTTAATGTAACAGCTACCATCATACTGGTCTGCGCTCTCGTGGCCGTTTTTTATCATCTGGGCATCATGCAGCGGATCGTAGCCGCGATTGCCCGGGCCATGAATTTCATCATGCGCGTAAGCGGAGCGGAAGCGCTGAGTAATGTGGCGAGTGCTTTCGTCGGACAAATTGAAGCCCAGGTGTTGATTCAACCCTACCTGCCGGGAATGACCAAAAGTGAACTGCTGGCCAGCATGTCCGGTAGCCTCGCCTGTATTGCCGGCGGCATCCTGATCGTTTATGCGAACATGGGCGCCCAGGCGGGCATGGACCTGGCCCCCAAACTGATCACCGCCAGCCTGATGGCAGCCCCGGGTGCGCTTGTCATTTCCAAAATCGTGTGGCCGGAAACGGAACAAAGTCAAACCCTGGGCATCGTAAAACTGAAAGTGACCAGCAGGTATACGAATCTGCTGGATGCCATATCCCACGGGGCGGGGGAGGGGTTCCGGATCGCGATGAATGTGATTGCCATGCTCATCGGATTCATTGCGATGATTGCCCTGGTGGACTATCTGCTGATGAAAACGGGTCATCTTTTTAATCCGGCCTTTGATCTGAGCCTGAACTGGATCTTCGGTAAAATATTCTATCCCTTTGCCTGGGCCATGGGCATCCCGCCCGTCGATGTAAGGAATGCTGCCACCCTGCTCGGACAAAAACTCACGGTGAATGAATTTGTGGCATTTAAAAACCTGACCTCCGGAGCGGTTCCCATCCTCTCTCAGAAAGGTCTGATGATCGTGAGCATTGCCATTTGCGGTTTTGCCAATTTCAGCAGTGTCGGCATGCAGATCGGCGGCATCGGCGCCATCGTTCCTGAGCGTCGTGCCGACCTGGCCCGGCTGGGGATGAAGGCGCTCCTGTGCGGTACGCTGGCTTCTTATCTCTCTGCCACTATTGCGGGCATGCTGATGTGATTCATGTGCTGATGTGTAAATGCCTTGGCCACCGAAGCTTTTTTCAACCACCGAAGCTTTAGCGAAGGTGGTAGCGAAGGTGACTGCTGATGTGTAAATGAAATACAGGTATTTTATCAGCGAGATTTTTTACCGCACACCCTGCGTATCGAAACCGTACAGTTTGATTTGAATAATTTTTTCTAAACTATTGATTTATACGGATATAAAATCCGGCATCCTCTTAGCGGAAATAAAATGCTAATGTGGAAATGTGCTGATGTGTAAATAAAGGCATCTGTATTTCATTTCCACATTAGCACATCAGCACATTTCCACATTAACCTCCTCTCATGATTAAAAACTACCTCAAAATTGCCTGGCGAAATATTACCCGTCACAAGATCTACGGTATAATTAATGTTCTGGGCCTGGCTTTGGGCATTTCAGCCTGCCTGGTTATTTATCTTATTACCCGTTTCGAACTGAGTTACGATACTTTTCACCCCGATAAGGAACGTATATACCGGATCGTGGCCGAGCATAAGCGCAACAAGGAAAATCCGGAGAAGATGGGTTTTGTTGTCAGTCCCCTGCCGATGACTCTGCGGAATGAACTGACCGGTTTTGAAAACGTTTCCGCTTTTTATAATTATTACGCCAAGGTGAACATTCCGGGGGGGGAAAAATCAAAGAAATTTGACATGCCCAAAATGGGTGAACAGGTTTCGGATATTATCGTTGCTGAACCACAGTATTTTGACATATTCAAATATCAATGGCTGGCGGGTAATCCGGCAACGTCCCTGAAAGAACCTTTTACTGTAGTGCTCTCGGAAAAAGAAGTATACAAATATTTCGGAAAACTTCATCCGGACGAAGTCCTTGGCCGGCAGGTTATATACAACGATTCGCTTGTTCTTACGGTTACCGGAATTGTAAAAGACTGGGATGGAAATACCGATTTTGGTTTTAAGGATTTCATTTCGTTTGCAACGGTGCAGCACAGTTTTTTAAAAAATAATATCGACCTGAACGCCTGGGGGATGTGGGATTATTTTTCGCAGGGTATTGTTAAGCTGCCAAAAGGAGTGAGCCCGGCGCAGGTGGAAAAACAATTTCCGGCTTTTGTAAAAAGGCATGTTAATCTGGGTCCGGACGGGAGCCATTCTGTAACACTTTCTCTGCAGCCGCTGTCGGATATCCACTTCAACGAAGCCTATGAGGACGGATATGCCAGGAAGGTACACCTGCCCACACTATACGGACTGATGGGTATTGCGCTTTTTATTTTAATTATTGCTGCCATTAACTTCATCAATTTAAGCACTGCGCAATCTATTCGGCGGACACGGGAAATAGGTATCCGCAAGGTGCTGGGTGGCAACCGAAAAAGCATTATCGTCCAGTTTTTATGCGAAACATTTATCCTGACCCTGATGGCGGTCGCCCTATCCGTTTTAATTTCCCATCCGGTGCTTTCTGTTTTACACAACTTAATACCTGCCGGTGTTGTTTTGGATCTGAACCATTTGTCCACTTTGGGTTTCCTCACCATCATAACCATCTTCACCGCATTGCTGGCAGGTTTTTATCCGGCAAAGATTTTGTCGTCCTTCGCGCCGGTCCAGAATCTGAAAGGGCAGGGAACACCCGGAGGGGGCCAAAAAAATTATCTGCAGAAGGGGTTGATTGTATTTCAATTTACTTTTTCGCTGTTGTTTATCATCGGGACCATAATTGTCGGTCGTCAGATCAATTTCATCATGAACAAGGATCTGGGATTTACTAAAGATGCCATCATCACCCTGCAGACCAGTTATGATTATCCGCCCGAAAAGCGCGAGGTGCTGGCGGAAAAAATAAGGCAGCTGGCGGATGTGCAAATGGTCAGTATGCACATGGAAACGCCTGCGGCAAAGGGGCATCCCGGAACGTTCATTGCGTATATGGGGAAAGAAGAAAAGAAGGTGGATGCTTCTTTCGACATGTGTGACGCGAATTATGTTCCCCTGTTCGGATTGAAAATCATAGCCGGCCGGAATGTGTTGCCTTCCGATACCATCCGGGAATTCCTGGTGAATGAAACCTGTGCCAGGGCCCTGGGGTTTTATAAGCCGGAGGAGGCCATTGGTAAAACGGTCAATATCGGAATGAATGGGGGAAAAGGGCCGGTCGTCGGGATAATAAAAGATTTTCATTCCCGGTCATTGCATGAGCCCATTACCCCGTTTTTTATCAGCTCATTTAAATGGGGGGAAAGGGATATCAGCATAAAACTTTCCACCCGGGGTAAGGGAGCCGGACACTTCAACGCAGCCCTTGTGGGTATCAGAAAGTATTGGAAAGAAATATATCCGAATGAAAGATTTGATTATTCGTTTTTTGACGAGACGATCGCCAAACTATATGACAAGGAGCAAAAAACGTCCCAGCTGATGAATCTGGCGATGGGTATTGCGATTTTTATTTCCTGTATGGGGCTGCTGGGGCTTGCCACTTTTATGACTGAGCGGCGGACCAAAGAAATCGGCGTGCGTAAAGTGCTGGGGGCAAGCATTGGCAGCATTGTGTCCCTGTTAACGAGGGATTTTATCCGGCTTGTTTTATTGGCCGTTGTTATTGCGTCGCCCATTGCGTATTATTTTATGCATGCCTGGTTGCAGGATTTTGCGTACAGGATAAGCATCAGTCTCTGGGTGTTTCTGGCCGCGGGTTTTGCAGCGGTCCTTATTGCGCTGATCACCGTAAGTTTTCAGGCCATCAGGGCGGCTATTGCCAATCCGGTGGATAGCCTGCGGGATCAATGAGCACATTTACACATTATTCTTCCCTCCCGAAACGGATTGGCTCTACATCATGCCCGAAATCATTTTGCCGATCTGTGGTGCGAGCGCAACACCCATTCCGCTGAGCCGGACGGCGCAAAACACCTGATCATTAATCTTTTTCACGATGGGCTTTTTCTCATCTCCAACAGCCATGGTACCGGCCCATCGGTGATCAATGGTAAATGCTGTTCCGGGCAAAACGATTTCCCTTAAAAATTTCTCCAGTTCGTCCTGAACGGGAGAAGAAGGGAAAGCGGAAAAAGTTTCCTCGTCTCTGAAAAATTTATTCCGGGCGCCCCCCAGCAACACGCGGTTTCCCAGGTTGCGGAAATAATAATAACCTTCATCATAATGGAAACATCCCCGGATCTTTAATCCTTCTATGGGTGAAGTGAGCAGGATCTGGCCACGGGCCGGTTTTATGTTCAGTTCCGGCAATAAGGTTTTGGCGAAGGCATTGGTGCATACTAAAACTTTTCCCGCTTTTAGGATAACCGGCAGACTGGATATAACATCCACACCGTTCTCCCGGGTTTCCAGCTTGTGAATGTCGGTGCCTGTCAGCACGGTAACGCCCATGGATTGTACCAGTTGCAGGAGGGCTTCGCTGAGTTTGCCGGGATGAAGTTGTCCCTCGAGGCTGTTTTCAATCAGGTGACCCGGTCTGCCAAGACCGAATTGTTTTATTTTTGAATCATTGAGCTGAAAGGTCTTCTGTTTGCCGGTGATCTTTTTTAATTGGCGATTGAGCAAATCAATCTGTGTGCGCAGTATATTGATATCCGGATATTGTTCCGGGGAAATGAGTTCATAGCCCCCCGTTGATTCATAACCGATCCGGTGTTTTCCAAAAAGGCTTCTGATCTTTTTCAGTCCCCGGAAACGCATGTCCACCAGTTCCGGCATTTCTTTTCCTCCTGTTTCCTTGCTGTCGGCCATGAGTTCAGTGAAGCTGCCGAAACAGGCAAACCCCGCATTGCGCGTGCTGGCACCACTGGGAATAATACCCCGCTCGAGGATCATGACAGAACGGGTTGGATGGCGTTTTTTCAGATAGTATGCCGACCATAACCCGGTAAAACCACTGCCGATGACAATATAATCTTTGGGAGAAAAAAAACTTTCAGATTCCCAGATCGAAAGAGGAAGCATATAGAGTAGTTTGAATTGATGAAGGTTGACAGATGACGGATGACCGACATCAGGTGCGGATTCGCACTTAAAGGCCGTCATCCGTCAACGGTCATCCGTCATCCAACTTCTATATTATGCTTGCTTACAAATGAATCGCTTCCCCGTAAGCCACTTCAATGGCGTCTTTAACGCTTTCACTGATGGTCGGATGCGGATGAATGCTGTTCAGCACTTCCTGATAGGTGGTTTCAAGCGTACGGCCAACCACGGTTTCAATGATGATTTCGGTCACATTGTATCCGAACATGTGCGTGCCGAGCCATTCACCATATTTGGCGTCGAAGATCACTTTAACAAAGCCTTCAGTATGTCCGGCCGCAGAAGCCTTTCCGGATGCGCTCAGTGGGAACTTACCCACTTTTACTTCATAGCCGGCTTCCTTTGCCTGTTTTTCTGTAAATCCGACCGATGCGATCTCCGGCGTGCAGTACGTACAACCGGGCACATTGTTGTAGTCAATCGGTTCAGGGGCATGGGCGTATTTTTTTTCAGTAAAGGCGATATTTTCAACACAGATGATGGCTTCCTTGGAAGCTACGTGAGCAAGGGCCTGCCCCGGCGCACAGTCGCCGATGCTATAAATGCCGGCAACATTGGTATTGTAAAATTTATCGACGGTCACTTTTCCTTTCTCGGTTTTAACACCCATTGTTTCGAGGCCGATGCCTTCGATATTAGCGGTAATACCCACGGCGCTCAACAGGATATCCGCTTCCAGCACAATTTCACCGGAAGCCGTTTTCACTTTTGCCTTTACGCCGCTGCCGCTGCTGTCCACACTGGTCACCTCGCTGCTGACATAAATATCCATCCCGTTTTTCTTATACAGCTTTTCGAGTTCTTTGGAAATATCTTCATCCTCCACCGGCACGATGCGGGGCAGGAATTCAACGATGGTCACTTTCGTTCCCATGCTGTGATAGAAATAGGCGAACTCCACGCCGATCGCTCCGCTGCCCACCACGATGATGCTTTTGGGCTGCTGGGGAAGGTTCATGGCTTCCCGGTAACCGATGATCTTTTTGCCATCCTGTTTCAGGTTAGGGAGTTCCCGGCTCCGGGCTCCCGTGGCTATGATGATGTGTTTGCCTTCCACAACCTGGGCTTTCCCATCGGCACCGGTCACTTCCAGCTGTCCTTTGGCCTTGAACTTGCCAAAACCCATAAAAACATCGATCTTGTTTTTTCTCATTAGGAACTGTACGCCCTTGCTCATCTTATCGGCCACTCCACGACTCCTTTTGATCACTGCCGGAAAATCGGGCTTTCCGCTGGCTTCAATGCCAAAATCCCTGGCATGTTTGATGTCTTCATAAACCTGGGCGCTTTTCAGGAGCGCCTTGGTGGGAATACAACCCCAGTTCAGGC
>DASRLM010000226.1:0-2048 GCA_035648455.1 Puia sp.
AGACTGCAAACTGTTTTCCCCATGATATTTTTTTTATGCTGATGAATCAATGTTTTTTTAAGGGAGGCTTATGGTTTTCACCGGCCCCGGAAGGTAAAATGATTTTCCAGATATGACCCGCTCTTCCGCCGTATTCAATTACATAAGCAATGTTTCCAATGAGTACAGCGTCGGTGGGCTGGCTGAATCCATCCACGATGCGCGTGGTATGCATACTGAAGTTGTCCATCGCTTTGTCGTAGGTCATTTCCAGATGCAGCATATCCGACCCCTGGCTCGTGAAGGCCCGCATCATGCCTTCATTTTTTCCCAGCGTGTACCGGATCACAAATCCATCTCCCCGCAGATCATCCGAAAGCACATTTTTTGTATCGAAAAATAAACCCAGCGGGGAGGAATGCGGTGTGAAGGTACTCACGGCAACGCCCGTCTGGTCTCCGTCGAGCACCCTGCCGGTATGGCCCCGGTACTCATTGGCATCCGGGCCCATGTTCTGAACACCGGCGGAAAATTTTACACCGGCCGGAATTTTCGGAAAGCTGGTATCGTCATAATAGTAATGTACCCGCCAGGAATGTGAATGGGGATTGATGAAGGAGTCTGTGGAAGGATCCGGTTTCCAGCCCGGGAATTGCATCGGATTTTCATCTCCCCCCAATAGCCAGGGAAAGCCGTAATGGTGATGCTGACGGATCCAGAACATGTCTTCCGGAAAATCGTAGTCGGATGAGTTGACCACGGCAAAAAGATTTCCGGAACCGTCAAAGGCCATATCAAAGGCATTGCGGATTCCTTCGCAGTAGAGGTAACCTTCGGCCCGGAGTTTTGCCGTGTCCATGGGCAATACCAGGTCTTTGGTATCGATGGGAAACCGGAAAATCTTTGACGTAAGGGCATTGTCCCGCGCATTTGGATAAAGGCCTCCGTTATCCTGTATTTCGCCGTGGTCGGTTCTGGCGCCGCTGTTCACAAAAATATATTTTCCATCAGGACTCACCGCCAGCGCATTCCAGCCATGATCGTAAATGGTTTTGTTGGATCCGTATTCCGGCGTGGTGAAAACGACCGACATCTGCGGGCGACCCGATTTTCCAAAATCAAAACGGACCATTCTGCCATTCGTTCCCTGTTTATTATTCAGGTCCACATTGCCGCAAAGGAAAAGTGAGTTCTTGTTCCAGATGGCTCCCTGCAACCTGCCAATGCCATGGTCTGCCGCGGTCAGGATCTTCACGGAATCGGGATGGCCGCTGTTGAGGTTCCGGATGTGAAATACATCGCCGTCAAAGCTGGTGTAATACAGGTCGCCGCTTACCGGGTTCTGGAGCAGGCGTACGGCCAGGGGACCGATGTTCATCAGGTGTTCAATTTTTATATCCGGACGAAGTGCCCTTGGCGGAATAACCGTTTCATCTTTAGATCCGAGGCTTTTGATGAAGGCAACCAGCGACCAGCGCTGTTCATCGCTATAGGTATTTTTGAACGAAGGCATAACGCCCCTTCCATTGGTTATTTTCCAATACAGGGAACCCGCGGATTCTTTTCTTACTTTTTCTAAATGGAAGTTGGCGGGAATCTGTCCCTGAACCCTTCCCGCACCGCCATCACCATAACCCTGTGCTCCATGGCAGGATATACATTGCTGCGAATATAAATCCATTCCCTTCCGCACCGCAATGTCAAAGTCCTCAAAGCCGGGTCTGATTTTCTGTACTTCCGCCGGAGCTGTCCATTCCTTACTGAAATCGTCTGACGGTTTATTGTCTGATTTGCATCGGGAAAATAAGGAGGAGAAAAAAATCGCCAAAACAAAAAAAGATATTACTGAAACAGTTTTGCAGAACCTGGATTTTTGATAGAACCCGTCTTGGCTTGTGTTCATTACGCAAATGAATTGTATGAATTCAAAAAATGAATCCCTTTCGGGAAGTTAATGATTGATGAAGGCTACCCATTGAAGGTTGAAGGAAGTTGATGATGATTTTAGTTGAGTTGTTAAACCAGCAGTCCATCAACCATCAACCATATACCATCAACCAAATTACGCC
>DASRLM010000227.1:0-7703 GCA_035648455.1 Puia sp.
GGATTGTCACGAGACTGACGTTCGGATAGATTAACAATATATAGTTTTGACGGAGAAAAAATAATTCTACTTTTGTGTAGATTTCAAATGAAAAGGATTCTCGCTGGTATATTAGCGTTGCTTTACCTCTCCACGTCCCTGGGAGCGATCGTGCATCTTCATTATTGCATGGGGAAGCTTTTATCTTGGGGACTGGTTAATCATGAAAGCAAGGACTGCGGTTTCTGCGGGATGCCCAAAAAAGCGGACAGTAATCATTGCGTATCTGCAAAACAGGGCTGTTGTAAGGATGAACAAAAACAAATAAAAACCGGCGGTGATCAAAAGATTTTCAGCTCTGAATTTCAGTTTTTAAAGGTTTTTAATCAGGGGGATGTTATTCGTCGCCAAATCCACCCGGATTTTCTAATCCCTTCCTTCCTCTTAACTTATCCTTCTGCTCATGCGCCGCCTTTAACGGGCGAGGTCGCGATATTCCTCCTCAACCGAAATTTCCGTATTTGATTTGTCCTTCTTCTTTATATGACCCGGCATTCTGTCGGGTTAAAGTGCTTTGAATTCATTGAAGCACGTTTATAAGTCTTTGTACTGTAAGACATTAAAATTAAATGCATGAAAGCGTTTAAAGCGTTGTGATAGCCATTCAATGATCATCTCATGGTTCATAAATTAATTGAATTATCCCTTCGAAACCGGTTTGCCGTGCTGATCATCGCAGTCGCACTCCTGGTTTGGGGAATATTCGCTGTAAGAAAGAATCCGATGGATGCCATTCCGGATCTTTCGGAGAACGAAGTCATTGTATTTACAGAATGGACCGGGCAGAGCCCGCAGATCATGGAAGACCAGGTAACTTTCCCCCTGGTATCCAATCTCCAGGGTATTCCCAATGTAAAAAACATCCGCGGCACGTCCATGTTCGGGATGAGTTTTATCTATGTGATTTTCGATGATAATGTGGATGTGTACTGGGCCCGCACCCGCGTATTGGAAAGATTGAATTATGCGCAACGGCTCCTGCCTGCCGGGGTTACTCCTTCCTTAGGCCCGGACGGGACGGGTGTTGGCCATGTGCTCTGGTACACGCTGGATGCCGGAAAATTAGACCTGGGAGAACAAAGAACGCTGCAGGACTGGTATATCAAATTTGCCCTGCAAGCCGTTCCCGGTGTTGCGGAAATCGCCTCCTTTGGTGGTTTCGAAAAACAATACCAGCTCGTCATTGACCCGGTAAAACTTCAGTTCTACAATATTTCCCTGGTGGATGTGATGAACAAAGTAAAGGCCAATAACAATGATGTGGGTGGAAGGAAATTCGAGATGAGCGGTATGGCCTATATCATCCGCGGACTGGGCTATATAAAAAACAAGGAGGATATCGAAAACATCGGGATCACGACCAATAAAGGCATACCGGTGAGGGTAAAGGATATCGCCACTGTTCAGCTGGGGGGCGATGAACGTCTTGGGATCTTTGATGAAAATGGCGAAGGGGAAGTGGTCGGCGGTATCGTAGTGATGCGCTATGGGGAGAATGCAGACAAAGTAATTAACGCCGTGAAGACAAAAATGAAAGACGTGGAAAAAGGTCTGCCCGAAGGCGTGCATTTCAAATTTGCCTATGACCGGAGCGAACTGATTGAAGCGGCCATCAAAAACATCAAGGGCAAACTGGCAGAGGAAATGCTTGCCGTGTCCCTTATCGTAATCCTTTTCCTGTTCCACTGGCGCAGCGCCCTGAGCATCATCATCCAGATACCCATTACGATTGCCATCAGCTTTCTTTTGTTAAACACATTTGGTATTTCATCCAATATTATGTCACTGACCGGCATTGCCCTGGCGATCGGGGTAATCGTTGACAATGGCATTATCATGGCGGAAAACAGTTACCGGAATCTTGCCGAATGGCAGATAAAAAATAGTCCTAAGGGAGAATAATTTCTGAAAAATGAAAAAACAGTTTGACAATATAAGAAACGGGTGGATAAACAGAAACAGGTACTATCGTATTCCCAAAGCAGAGCGGATAGCCATCATTGAAAAATCCTGCAAACAGGTATCCCGGGGCGTCTTCTTTTCGACCATCATCATTATAACTTCCTTTCTCCCGGTATTCCTATTAACCGGACAGGAAGGAAAACTATTTCATCCGCTGGCGTACACCAAAACATTCATCCTGCTGGTGGATGCGTTTCTGGTACTCACCCTGGCCCCGGTACTCATTTCCTTTTTTATGCAAGGGCGGTTCCGGGATCAGGGTACAAATCCGGTTAACCGGGGGCTGGAAAAAATATACGAACCCATTATCCGCCGCTGTATTGAATGGCGCAAAACCACCATTGGAATTAATATCATTGCCCTGCTCATAAGCATACCCCTGGTTATGAGCCTGGGACGGGAATTTATGCCAGCACTGGATGAAGGTTCCATTTTGTTCATGCCGGTAACCCTGCCTGATGTGTCTAATTCAGAAGTTAAGCGGATACTCCAGGTTCAGGATAAAATCATCGCATCGGTTCCCGAAGTAAAGAATGTGCTGGGCAAAGCAGGAAGGGCTAGTACAGCTACGGACAATTCTCCCATCAGTATGATCGAGACCATTGTATTACTGAAGCCAAAATCAGCATGGCGGCCCGGTAAGACGAAAGAAGATATCATCAATGAGCTGAACAGCAAACTGCAAATACCGGGCGTCACGAATGGATGGACACAACCCATCATCAACCGCATGAATATGCTTTCCACCGGCATCCGGACCGATGCGGGGGTAAAAGTATATGGACAAAATCTGGATACCATCTACGCATTCGCCCAAAAAATAAAAAATGAATTGCAGGGCATCAGCGGTGTAAAAGATTTGTACGTTGAACCCATAACCGGCGGAAAATATATAGACGTCAAAATCAAACGTAATGAAATCAGCCGGTATGGTTTAAGCGTGGACGATGTAAACGCCGTTGTTCAAAGCGCCTTGGGTGGCATGAAACTGACCACGGTAATTGAAGGAAGACAACGCTTTTCCGTAAACGCGCGCTACGCTCAGGATTACCGGGATAATCTGGAAGCATTGAAAAGCCTGCAGGTCCAAACCGCGCAATCCGGACCCATTCCCCTTCAGGCAGTCGCCGATATCCAGATCACGGAAGGGCCTCCCATGATCAATTCCGAAAACGCATTACTCCGGGGAACGGTGTTATTTAATGTCCGCGACCGGGATATGGGCAGTACAGTACAAGATGCCCGGAACAGGTTGAACAGCATGTTGATCCGGTTACCAAAAGGATATTACCTGGAATGGAGCGGGCAGTATGAAAATCTGATCAGCAGCGAAAGAACCCTGAAGATCATTTTACCCGTAGTGGTCCTCATCATTTTTTTTTCCATGTACCTTGCCTTTCGTTCGGCAAGGGAAGCGTTATTAAGCCTCGTTACCATACCCTTTGCCCTGATCGGAGGAGCATACATGATTTACTTCTGGGGAGTCAATTTATCGGTAGCGGTGGCCGTTGGGTTTATCGCACTCTTTGGTCTGGCTGTGGAAACCGGTATCGTCATGGTCATTTACTTAAATGACGCCATGCAGCAGCTGATAGCAGCAAAGGGAAATTCCGGTGACAGCATAACAAAAGCAGATTTGCGGGAATATGTGATTGCAGGAGCGGCAAAAAGATTGCGCCCTAAATTAATGACCGTATGCGTAGCGCTGTTCGGCCTGATACCCATTCTCTGGAGTTCCGGCGTGGGCAGCGATGTGATGAAGCCCATCGTACTACCCATGATCGGGGGTGTATTTACTTCCTCCATTCATATTCTTCTGGTAACACCCATTATTTTCCTGATGAGCAAGGAATATGAACTCAGAAAGTATGGAAAGATTGAAGTGCCCGACGTTAAACACTAAACCATGAAGCAATTATTGGTTATTGTCATTTTCTTTATAGCAACCCTCCAATCTCAGGCGCAAAATCTGATGAGTCTGGATAGCATTCTTTCAGCCATCGAAAGAAATAGCCCGGTAGTACAAATGTATCAGGCAGACATTCGCTCTGCGGATGAGGCGGCGAAAGGCGCTAAGAGCTGGTCGCCGCCGGAACTGGGAACGGGATTTTGGATGACGCCTTACGATCCCGGTTTATGGAAGAAGCCGGCAGATGGAGCAAGCGGCATGGGTCAATACATGATCTCTGCCCAGCAAATGATCCCCAATAAAAAAGAACTGGAAGCAAATGAGCAATACATGCAGGCCGGGTCGGCAGTAAGCAAAGAAACGGAAAGGGCAGCGATGAACGAATTATGGGCCGCTGCAAAAGAGAGTTATTATAACTGGCTGGTAAATGAAAAAAAGTTAAAGATACTGGATGAAAATGAGAAGTTGCTGGACTTCATGATCCAGAGCGCTGAATTAAGATATAAAAACAACCTGGGGAAATTAAATGCCTATTACAAAGCAAAGGCCGCGCTCGGTAAAATAGAAAATCAGCGCGTAGATGTCATGAATGTAATACGGCAACAGCGGATCAGGCTGAACAGCCTGATGAACAGGGGAAAAGATATTGAATTTGATATTGACAGCTCGTACGCCGTTAAACTCTACGTTGCAGTAGATAGCAGTTATTTCATTAGGACAAGGAGTGATTTAAAAGCTATAGATAAAAACATCGATCTGACTTATCTGCAGCAGAACCTGGAACGCTCCAGGTTAAAGCCACAGTTTGGTGTGCGCTATGATCACATGTTTGGTTTTGGCGGAACTCCGATGCAATATAATTTAATGGCTATCGTGAGGCTTCCTTCTGCCTCCTGGTCTGCAAAAAGCAGTAAGGCAAATATCGAAAGCCTGAAATGGAAAGCCCAATCCTACGAAGCGCAAAAACAAATCATCATCAACGAAACCTCCGGCGAAACAAGCGGTCTGCTGTCATCCATTGACAGCAAAAAAAAGCAATTGCAACTATTTGAATTGAATATCATTCCCTCCCTGCAAAGGAACTTTAAAACAACCCAGTTATCATACGAACAGAATACGGAAGAGTTGTTTGAGCTCTTTGATGCCTGGGAATCGCTTAATATGACGCAGCTTGATTATCTGGACCAGTTGCAGGCGCTTTTAACCATGCAGGTACAGATGGATAAATTACTGGAACAGAAATAAAATACGATGTCTATCAGATTTTCGTCCATATCAAAGAAATATATTTTAACCGGTTTTGCTATTGCGTTACTGGCATTTGCAGGATGTAAACCAAAAACCGGGAATGCTGATGTTGCCGTTGCCGACAGCGTGAAAGAAACCTACACCTGTCCGATGCATCCACAG
Source organism: Puia sp. (assembly GCA_035648455.1). Lineage (GTDB taxonomy): Bacteria > Bacteroidota > Bacteroidia > Chitinophagales > Chitinophagaceae > Puia. The sequence goes on from DASRLM010000227.1 coordinate 5,321, forward strand.
ATTATGGAATTTCATCCCGGGAACTGCCCTGTTTGCGGAATGGCACTCGTAAAAAGAGAAAATGCCAAACGGGAAATATCCCAGGTGGATCTTTCCACCCTGCTTCAGCCAACCAACCGTGTTGTCCTGTCATCCATTCCGGTAATCTCCCTGCAGCATACTGTTCAGCAAAAAGAGATTGATGCCTTTGGCCGGATTGAATACGATACCCGGTTTGTAAAAACAATAGCGGCCAGAATCTCAGGAAGAATAGAAAAGCTGTATGTCAGGTATCGTTACCAGCACATTCATGCAGGAGATAAGATTATGGATATCTATAGCCCTGAGCTTTTAACCGGCCAGGAAAACCTGTTGTTCATTCTTAAAAATGATCCGGAAAATATTTCGCTGATCAATGCCGCAAAAGAACGGCTTTTATTACTCGGGATGAGCAGCAGTCAGTTGCAGCAGGTGATAACAAAAAGCAAGCCCTTATTCACGATTTCCCTGTATAGCAATTATACAGGACATGTTCACGAATCAGGAAACATAAACAATGCTCCCGGGCAAATGAATATTCCGGGGATGACGGAAGAATTGTCACTTAAAGAAGGCATGTATGTGCAAAAAGGTCAACCGGTATTTCAAATATACAATATGACCAACAGCTGGGTTACACTCAGCCTGTTTGCGGGAGATAATACACTGGTAACAGTCGGAACCCCGGTGACGATTACTCCGGAAACGGCGCCAGATAAAAAATTTATTTCTAAAATCAGCTTTATCGAACCCTTTTACCGCAGCAACAGTAAAACACTAACAGCAAGAGTTTATTTCGACAATATGTCAATGGACCTTCCTGTTGGAAGCCAGGTTAAGGCAATTATCCCTGTCAGAACGAAAATGGAGGGCTGGTTACCGCAGCAGGCTGTACTGTCTCTTGGTTTAAACAAAGTGGTTATGCTTAAGAACGGGAACGTTTTTGAAGTTCACCCTGTTCACACCGGTATCGTTGCAAATGATTTGATTCAGATACAGGATGGCCTGAACGATCAGGATAGTGTAGCGGCCGACGCGCAGTTTTTAATAGACAGTGAAAGTTTTATTAAAGTAAATCAGTAAAAATGAAAAGCGGCACAGTCCTTTATTTCTCATTATGCGCAGTTACTTTATTTTTGTTGGTGTCGTGTAACAATAATAAGAAACCGGTTTCCAAAAAGCCGGATGACATCTATTACACCTGCTCCATGGATCCCCAGGTTGTAGAGGCTAACCCGGGCAAATGCCCAATCTGTCATATGGAACTCACGGCAGTTAAAAAAAGCGCACAGCAGAAAAATGACAATGAACTGGAGTTGAGCCCCGAACAGATACAGCTCGGAAATATACAGGTGGACACCGTTCGCAATGGCGCTATGGGAACCCGGTCGGTATTGACGGGAACGCTGAATTTCGACCAAACCAAAATAAATGCAGTGAATGCCAGAGTCGCAGGAAGAATTGAGAAACTCTATTTTAAAAATATCGGCGACTATGTGCCAAAGGGAGCCAGACTATACGCGCTTTACAGCGAAGAGCTGAACAATGCCAAACAGGAATATTTACTCGCTGTTCAGAAGAGAAAGGCCTTAGGAAATACGGTGATTGACTTTGATCAGGTGATTGAAAGCGCAAAAAATAAATTGTTGTTATGGGGAATGGCAGAAGAGCAAATAAGCAATCTTTCCAGGGACAATAATGATAATGTTACCAGCTTTTACAGTACCCAGGCTGGATATATTACTTCATTAGGCGTGCAGGAAGGAGAATATGTTGCAGAAGGAGGAAGCATTGTCCAGCTGGCTGACCTCTCCAGCTTATGGGTAGAAGCCCAGGTTTATACCTCCCAATTAAGCCAGATGGATCAGTCGGCCAGGGTAAAAGTCAAAATACCGGATATTCCCGGGATGGAGATGGAAGGAAAAATCGAATTTGTAAACCCGGAAATCAACCCCGACAGTCGCATAAATCTGGTTCGCATAAAAATAGCCAATTGGGGCCATCAGTTAAAGCCGGGTATGTCTGCCTATGTAATCCTAAACACTGTTCAGCAAAAAGTACTTTCACTGCCCATCAATGCTGTACTAAGGGACGGGAAAATGGCAATGATCTGGGTACAGACCTCACAAAATAAGTTCATGGGCAGGATGGTAGAGACAGGTTCGGAGGGAAATGGTGTTCTTCAAATCAAATCCGGTTTGAAAGAAGGGGATGCCGTTGTAATCAACGGGGCTTACCTGCTTCAAAGCGAATACATCTTCAGAAAGGGCGCCAGCCCAATGGCCGGCATGGACATGGGAGGAATGAAAATGTAGGAATATAAGACGGCTTTTTGAAATCATTTATTACCTGTCCGGCTTGCGGA
>DASRLM010000228.1:0-3794 GCA_035648455.1 Puia sp.
CATGGCCGGACTTCCCGAATTTATCCAGGACTTCTTAGAACGATTTGCCGCGAACGGCCATACGGAAGAGGAACACCAGCAATTTATTTACTGGTTCCGCGCTGCCACCCGGGAAGAACAGGAGCAGGTGGCCGAACGGTATCGCGAAATTGCGGAAAACAAATCGCCCGCGGAGACTGAAAACAGACGATTGGTCGATGCCATAGAGACGGCAATCGATGCACGGGAAATGGGTAGCACTAAAATGATTCCACTGTACCGGAAGAGCTGGTTCAGGGTGGCGGCGGCTGTGTTCATCATTTTATTGTCAGGTAGTGTCTGGTATATACAAAGCCGCAAAGCGGTGGTCAATGCCGTGCTGGCAACAAACCATGCAAAATTGGTAAACGATGTTGCGCCAGGCGGCAATTTGGCCATTCTCGTGATGGATGGAGGCAGGCAGGTGAAATTGGGAGATGCCCGCCGGCAGACGATCACAGAAAAGAACGGCAGCCGGATTTCAGATCAGAACGGGCTGCTCTCTTACGGGATTGATGGAACACATTCCGGAACAGAGATCTACAATACGATAGAGGTTCCCCGCAAGGGACAATATCAGTTACGATTGTCTGATGGAACAAAAGTTTGGCTGAATGCCGAATCCTCGCTCACTTATCCGGTTGCGTTTACCGGGAAGGACCGGCGCGTGGTGGTGACGGGCGAAGCCTATTTTGAAGTGGCTAAAGATCCGGCTAGACCCTTTCATGTGAGACAGGGCGGTTTGGATATACAGGTGCTCGGGACGCATTTTAATGTAAACAGTTACTCCGACGAACAACAGGTGAAAGTGACCCTGCTCCAGGGCGCCGTACGACTTTCCGCATCTGAACCCAACAGCAAAATTACCCTCGCACCCGGCATGCAGGGCCGGATAAGACCAAGTGGCAAACTCACGGTAACGGACAAGGTGGATATGGATGAAATACTGGCCTGGACGCAGGGAGAATTCCGGTTCAGGGACGCCGACTTGAAGACCATCGTGCGGCAGCTGGTGCGCTGGTATGATGTGCAGGTGCAGTTCCGGGGAAATACTGACGGCCGGCTGTTCACGGGCGATATGTCAAGAAATAAAAATTTGTCTGCCCTGTTGAAAATATTTGAGATGAGTAATATCCACTGTTCACTGGAAAACAACACACTGATAGTGACGCCGTAAAGAGGGAAAGAGGTAAAGGCAAAAAAAACGCTCCGGAGTCGAGGCCGGAGCGCAGCCGGGTAATGCCCCGGCAGCCTGGTTACCGCTAAGTTAATACTGTATCTGCTTATTGTTTAACCAAACCAAAACGAAGTTATGACTTTAGGAGTTTTTTCTGCACCCCGGGTGCACAGACTAGGGTATTTTACCAAAATTTTCCTTGCTATGAAGCTCACCTCGTTCCTGGTGCTGGCAGCCTGCCTGCAGGTAAGCGCCGCGGGTTTTGGACAGACCATCACTCTGTCGGAGAAGAATGCCTCATTGGAAAAGATATTTACGGAGATCAAAGAACAGGCCGGCTACGACTTCTTCTATGAGTCGAAACTTCTCAAGGATGTTGGCAATGTGGACATTCAGGTCACCAACGCATCCATTGAAGATGTGCTGACCATCTGCTTTAAGAATAAGCCGCTGGCATTTAAAATTATTGAGAAAACCATTTTGGTCAACGCTACGTCAGAGAAAGGCGTGCAGCCTGCAATTAATCGTGCGCTGCCGCCGGGCGAGATCACCGGGCGTGTGGTGGATGGCAGCGGTAACCCCGTTGTCGGTGCCACGGTATTGGTAAAGGGATCCGGGGTGGGAACTTCCACCGATGCGGATGGAAAATTTTCCATTAACGCAAAATCAGGAGACGTGCTGATCATTTCCGGTGTTGACATCACTCCGCAGAACTATAGGGTTGGCAGGGAAATGCGAGACCTTCTGATCAGTATAGTGACTCAGGCCAATAATCTGAACGAGGTGATTGTAACGGCTCTGGGTATTAAGAAAGAAACCAAACGCCTGGGTTATGCGATCCAGCAGGTAAATGCCTCCGAAATGCTGAAAGCCAGAGAGGCTAATCCCATTGGTAACCTGGTCGGCAAAGTGGCTGGCCTGAATATAGGGATCAACCAGGAAATCCTGGCCTCTCCCCTGGTATTGCTCAGGGGTAATAATGTTACCCTCTACGTTGTGGATGGCCTGCCGATCACTTCCGATACCTGGAATATCAGCCCCGATGATATTGAAACGTTCACCATATTAAAAGGACCGGCAGCCGCTGCCCTGTACGGCAACCGCGGTACGAACGGCGCCATCCTGATCACTACCAAACGCGGAGCCAGTAACCGCAAAGGATGGACTGTTGAAGTGAATTCCAGCGATCAGCTCGATAAAGGATTTATCGCGATTCCAAAAGTGCAGGATCTGTACGGCCCCGGCGATAACCAGAAGTATGCTTTCGGAGACGGATTGGGTGGCGGTATCAACGATGCCGACTACGATGTGTGGGGTCCCATCATGGATGGCCGCTTGTTGCCGCAATATGATGGCAAGGTGGATCCCAGTCAGACCTATACCACTACCTTCCCCGACGGAGCAACATATAGCGGACATATACAGCCTACACCCTGGATTGCGCGAGGTAAGAATAATCTGAAGAATTTTCTTCAGGCCGGACTCCTGACGACGAACAACATCAGTATGTCTTCCGTAACAGACCGGAGCAATGTGCGCATGTCTTTAACTCATTCCTACCAGCGGGGGCTCATTCCGAATACGGACCTGAGTAGGATTAATTTTAATATTTTCGCAAGCTATGATATCAGCAGCCGGCTCAAGGTGGAAGGCAACATAAATTATAACCGGCAGTACACAGACAACATCCCTGATAATGCCTATGGCCCCAACAGCCCCATTTATGCTATGGATGTATGGATGGGCTCCGATTGGGATATTAATGCTCCTGATATTAAAAATTACTGGCCTGCCGGCGGTGGTGCGGCAGGGGTCCGGCCGACTTTCGAAGAGTACAGGCATTACATGAATCCCTGGTTTATGTCCAACGAATGGCTACGGGGACACTTAAAGAACGATGTCTATGGGTATCTTAAGCTGAATTATAAACTCGGAAATGGCTTTGAGGCTCAGGTTCGTTCCAATGTGAGCACCAATGACGTGGTTAGAACAGAAAAGCTTCCCTGGTGGGGCCATCCTTATAGCCAGGAATACCATAATCACGGAGATTATCGCGAAGACCGGCGCAGTCTCTGGGAAAATAATACAGAAGCGCTCCTTAAATACGACGGCGAGTTGGGGCATAGCGGAATAAATCTCTTTGGAGTGGGCGGGGTGAACGTGCGTAATTTTATGTATAGCTCAAGTTTTACCACAACAGATCAGCTGACTACACCGGAACTGTATAATTTTGACAATTCCACATTTCCCATCAAGTCCTGGAATTTCAATTCCAATATGCTCGTGTTGAGCGCCTACGCTTCCCTCGATTTTACGTATAAAAAGTACCTGACACTCTCGGTGACCGGACGCGAGGATAAAAGCTCTGCATTGCCCATTAGCCATAATGCATTCTTTTATCCTTCTGCCGCGATCAGCACGGTGATCTCGGATTATATCAAAATGCCAAAGTCGGTTACCTTCCTGAAAGTACGCGCCAGCTATGCCAATGTAAAAGACGGTGGTACGAATCCTTATATTGGTACAACGCCTAATTACGGAACGAGCTATGGAGCATTTCCGCTTGACTATAGTTCACAGTATTATTCCGTTTATGGCG
>DASRLM010000229.1:0-2865 GCA_035648455.1 Puia sp.
CAAAAGAAGTTCCTGCGAAGATATTATTATAAGTACCCCTCATCGTGGCCAGGTCGTGTTGCAGGTTGTGCGTATTCATATTCAGGACAAAATAATTACCGTTGCCATAATTACTGGGATCATAGTAGATGATGGGATCAAAGGTCTCTTTGAGAGAACGCTGATGGTAATCTTTCAGCACGCCCACAATCTGGCCGGTGACGCCGGATTGGGTGTACTGTAAAAGGATGGTCTGCTGGAGCGCCGCTTCGGCATTCGGAAAACCCAAACCCTTTGCCAGGGACTCGTTAACGATAACCGGTACATTTTTGATGTCCTTCTGGTTTATATTGACGGTATCGTCCGGCCGGAAATTCCTGCCAGCAACCAGTTTTACCTGGAAGGTCTTGATAAAATGATCGTCAATCTGCATGATCGAGGTAACGAAATTGTGCGTGGCATCTTCGCTGGCCTTTCTTACACTGTTTCTTTCAATGATGCTCCGGCCCGGAATGTCTGAACTTATGGAGACGCTGTTCACAGCCGGATTGGCGGCCAGCTGTGATCTGAACAAAGCGATTTTATTTGCATACAGCGAATCAAAAATGGCGGGTGCTTTAATCACCAGCACCTGGTCTTTGTTGTACCCGAGTTCCTGGTTGCGCATAAAGTCCAGCTGCCGGTAAACCGTCACCGATCCACCGATGAGCAGCAGCGATAAAATAAACTGGAAGGAGACGAGTGCCTTTCTTAAAAATATCCCTTTGCCCGAACGACTGAATTTTCCTTTCAGCACATCCACCGGTTTAAAGCTGGAAAGCACCAGCGCGGGATACGCGCCCACCAGGAATGCGCCCATGATAAATATAGCCGATAACACCAGCCAGAATCCGGAAGTATTCCAGATGCCCTCGGAGTAATACACATTACTCATGTTCTTGCCGATAAAGGGCTCGAAAAACGGGAAACAACACAATACAATCAGCGCAGCCAACACCAGGGCGAACAGGTTAACGATAAATGATTCCGTAATGAACTGGCCCACCAGCTGCCAGCGTCTGCTGCCGACTACTTTTCTCAATCCGACTTCTTTGGCGCGTTCCGCCGACTTGGCCGTGGATAAATTGATGTAATTGATCCAGGCAATAGTCAGGATGAAGATTCCGATGATGGTGAGAAAGTAAATCTCTTTTTCGCTGCCGTTCACTTCGGGTTCTTTCAGCAGGGCAGAGCGTAGATGGATGTCCGTGATCCGCTGCAGGTGAAAAGCACAGCCTAAACTAAATTGCTTGAGGACGGCTGCCAGATGCTTATCTATAAAAGCCGGAAATTTGGCTTCCACCTTTTTAGGATCAGTGCCGGGAGCAAGCTGTACATAATTATAGAACTCAGGCCAGGTCCAGTTGCCGGCCATCATGTTATTATTATCAATGGTTTTAAAAGAGATCAGCATGTCGAATTTGAGATGCGAGTTCTCGGGCGCGTCTTTAAAAACGCCGGTGATGGCGAAGGGCAATCGCTGATTGAGGTACAGCGTCTTGCCGATTGCGTTTTCTTTTCCAAAATATTTATTCGCCTCGGTTTGTGAAATAACGATAGAATTGGGCTGGGATAAAGCCGTTGCGGGATTGCCTGCCAGCAAGGGGAAGGAGAACATGGAAAAAAAGCTGGAGTCTGCGACATACATCTTCCCTTCGTTGAAGGCGGTCATGTTCCCGCTGCGGTCCTTATATGATATCGCCAAAGAACTAACGAACAATATTGGATCCACTACCCTGGCTTCGTTAACCACTTCCGGAAATTCCGCTTTCATGGCCGGCCCGATCGATGGATGGTTTGTTGCCATCGGCAGGAGATTGGAGAAACTGCCCGAATAGGAGATCGTTACCCGGTAGAGGTTGTCCGCATTTTTATTAAAGCGGTCGTAACTCTGTTCAAAATGGACATACTGAAAAATAAAGAAACAGGCTGCCATGCCGATGGCCAGCCCGAAAATATTCAGGAAGGAAAAGGCCTTGTTTTTAAGCAGGGTCCTGTAGGCGATTTTAAAATAATTTTTCAGCATGGGGTTGATTTTAATAAACTTATTCTGAACGAAGGCTATCGACCGGATTGCTCATTGCCGCTTTCACCGACTGGAAACTTACGGTAAATAATGCGATGATGATGGCCGTTCCGCCCGCCACGGCAAATATCCACCAGTCAATGGGTATCCGGTAGGCAAAATCCTGCAGCCATTTGCTCATCGCCCACCAGGCAATGGGTGATGCAATAACAATGGCGATGATGACCAGCTTTACAAAATCTTTCGACATCAGCGCGGTTATACTGCGCACGCTGGCACCCAATACTTTTCTTACGCCGATCTCCTTGCTGCGTTGTTCGGCCATAAATGCGGACAGACCAAATAGACCGAGGCAGGCGATGATGATGGCCAGCACGGCAAAGCTGGTGAATATCCGGGCCATCCGCTGCACATCCGAATACATGGAGGCAAAGCTTTCATCAAGGAAACGGTACCGGAGAGGCTGACCCGGTGAAAAAGTTTTCCAGACAGCGGCAATAGAGCCCATGGTATGGGACATATTGGCCGTATTAGTCTTGACGGATATAATGGAGGGACTGCTGCCCAAATGCATGACCAGGCCGCCGATATGATCACGCAGGGATTCGAAATTGAAGTCTTCCACCACACCGATAACCGGGAAAGTGGCGCCGCCGTTGGCAATGCGTTTGCCTATGGGATCTTTCAGGTTGAGTTTTTGGGCGAGCGCCTGGTTGATGATGACTGCCTGCGAATCGGTTCGCATGTCGGGAGAAAAATTCCTTCCGGCGACGATCTTCATGCCGAGTGTTTTTATATAATCATTATCGACAACCCAGAAC
>DASRLM010000230.1:0-3512 GCA_035648455.1 Puia sp.
ACAAAATATCACGTTACAAAAAACAGCACCTGAATGGCTTGGCCTGATAATCGCATCGCTGAAGAGGCGGTGGCTGAAAAGGAATACAAAACTGAAAGAAAATTATTTTTTAATACACTGAACCTTGTGGAGCGAACGAAAATCCGTAGGAGGCTTCTCTGAGATATTAAAAGCAGCCTGAGTCTCTTTTCGCAAGATGATTGACTGTGCTTAAAAGCAGTTCGACATAGCTTCGCCTTATAGGATGGCAGAATCCGGTAAGAAATTCTTCCTGTAACTTTATGGACGGCACTGATAAAACCCCGCGAATTCCGATCATGAAATCTATAAATAAAACCGCCGTTCTCGCATACATCCTTGTTTTCCCCCTGTTTTGTTTTTCGCAAAGCGGGCAAACGCACGCTTTCACAATAAGAAATGATATACAGCATAAGACCATCAGCTTTGGAAACGGGAAGATGCAGTTGACCATCGATTACAACGGGAAAGCGAATGTTTCTTCTTTAGTCGTTAATGGCGAACAGGTAATACAGGGCAATGCCGGTATATATTCCGAAATTAAAACAGGATCGGCGGTTTTCTCAACGCTGCAAACCAACACAAATCCTAAGATTTTGGTAGAGGGCAATACCATAAAACTGCGGGGGATAACGTATGGCGACAAGGCGTTGGTCATTAAGGAAAACTGGGTGTTTACCATACATAAAACGGATATTGATTTTGACGTGGACAGAACGCTGTCGAAAAAACAATGGGTGGAAGAATCTGCTTCTCCCCGGTTCAATTTTAAAAGCATTCATACCTGGGAAGGGGCCTTCCAGAGCTTTGGCGGATTGGCCTGGTTTTATCTTTTTAATGAAAAACTATGCACTTATGGAGCACATACCCATACGGCCAGTTTCTGGAATAGTAAATCCGGTAACGGCCTGAAGGTTGATATTAACGCTCCTGATCACCAGGTGGCGATGAAATATAGCAGAACAAACGATGATCAATTAGCGTATTCAGTCACCGTTTCTGATAATGAGATGCTGCCCCGGTTCGATGCCGGTACCAACCGGAGAAGATTTATCCGTCAGGGAACGGATGTATGGTCCCGGTTTCAAATGGATGCACGGAGATCTGCACAACGGATAACCCTGTCTTACTTTGACTTTAATAAAACTTACGGAAGAGGGAAGTTTGCCGGAATAAATGGCTCGCAGGTCAGTTCAATCTTAAATACCATCGCACGCATTGGGGTAATTGATGCAAAACTCTTCGGCGGCAACAGCTGGCATACGCCCTACGGGCCGATTTGTCTCCACGAACAATATATTGCTCAGATCGGGCTTGCTGTGAATGACAGCGCATACCTGAAAGGGTACGAGAAGGCCCTTGATTTTTACCGGGATCATGCCGTAAGACCGGATGGACGGGTCATCTCACGCTGGGCGTATGATAATTCGGATGCCATGCCGGGACAAACAACGGAGGCGGGCTTTTATGAGGCCCAGTGGGGATATTTAATGGATTCAAACCCTGACCTGGTAACAAATGTGTCAGAACTGTATGATCAGACAGGAGATATCAGCTGGGTAAAATCACATCAGGAGTCCTGCGAGAAAGTGCTTGACTGGATTATTAAACGGGATAGCGATGGAGACGGCCTGGTAGAGATGATGACCAGCAGCGAGCTGGAAAAGAAGGGCAGCGATTGGCTCGATATAGTCTGGGCTTCCTATGAGAATGCTTTTGTAAATGCCAAACTATATCATGCATTGGTTAAATGGGCGGCCATTGAGCGCCAGCTGGGTAATGCGAATGAAACAAAAAGGTATGAATCCTTTGCAGAAAAACTAAAAACAAGCTTTAATAAGCCGATAACAGCGGGCGGCTTCTGGGATGAAGAAAAAGGCTGTTATGTTCACTGGCTCGATAAAGACGGCAGTGCACACGGAAGAAACATGGTTACACCGGTAAATTTTATGGCCATTGCTTATGGTATCTGCGATGATGACAACAGGCGCAAGATTATTCTGGATGGCATTGAAAAGCAAATGCAGAAAGAGCAGCTTTTCTTCTGGCCAATAACCATGTCATCCTATGCTGCCGGCGAATGTAGGGAAGATCAGTTTCCATTTCCAGCCTACGAGAACGGCGATCTCTTTTTATCCTGGGGATCTGTGGCGGTACAGGCGTACGCTGGCTATAAGCCTGAGCTGGCGCTGAAATATGTTAAAAATGTCATGGACAGGTATAGTCAGGATGGGCTGGCCTTTCAGCGCTACGGACGAATTAAGCAAAATGGCCTGGGCGATGATATCCTTTCAGGAAATTGTCTTTCGGTGGTGGGATTATACCAGGCCATCTACGGAATCAACCCCTTGTATAACAGGTTTTATCTTAACCCACATATCACCAAAGCACTTTCCGGAACCGAACTGAAATATAATTTTCGCGGACAGCAATTGACCGTGGGACTTAACATGAACAACTATTCCGTATCGAATGGCCGGTATAAAATAATCTCTTCGCGCGATTTCGGTTTTTATGGTCTTCATAATGAATTGTCTTTCTTTCATGCCGATGATACGGCTGCGTCCATAAAGGTAAAAACGGCTTCTGCTGGCGGTCTGACCCTGGATATAAGACACTGGGAACCCCGTCGAATGGAATGGATACAATCTTCTGAGAATAAACAACCGCAGAAATTAGGATATACCTTAAGCCGGCTCCTGCCGGATTCCGAATACCTGATTACTGCTGCCGGTAAAAAGATCGGCCATTTTAAAACGGACCATAGTGGCAGCTTCGTTTTTAATTATAAAACATCTGTGCTTGCTGAAAGAATTGTGGTCACCCGCATTTGAGTAAGAGAATGAATAAAAGAACGCTTTCAGAAACCTGTTGAAATGAACAAATAAATCTATTCATGAAAATAGTTGAGGTCAGCGTAATGCTATTGAAATCAGAGGCGAGGTCTTTTTTTCGGTTGATATATATCCCTTTCCTGTTTTTATATCTTTCAACAGATGCGCAATCCCATCTGTTTAGTACAAAATATCTGACCATCGGCGTGAGCAACAGCGGATATATCATTAGTTTAAAGGACAAAGAAACCAAAAGAGAATATTGCCCGGCCGGTGATTCCTCCGCCTTAGTTTGTTTATATAAGGACGAGAACTATATTTTGCCGGTCTCTGCCCGGTTTAATGCAGTCAATAAACAGATTTCTTTCCGTTATCCTAATGGCTCTGTCGCAACCATCAGCGCTGTGCAAAAGCCAACTTATTTCGCATTTAAATTGATATCACTTATGCCCCGGAACGGGGTTGATAATATTGTATGGGGCCCGTATAAGACATCCATCTCTCAAACCATTGGCGAAATAATTTCCGTAGTCAGGAACGATGAATATTCCCTGGGCATAATGGCTTTGGATAATGCGACCACTAGCGGGCCCCCATCCGACGGAGATTTGCCTCAAAGTTATTATCTGATTCATGCGCCACCCGGGGTAAAACTACCTC
>DASRLM010000231.1:0-4379 GCA_035648455.1 Puia sp.
GGGTAAAAATGACCCGCTGCCACAACCAGCGCGAGACGGTCGGCCCCAATGGTCTCCGGTTTTCCCACGGGCGTGGTCACGGGGACCCGGGAATGATGGTTCAGTTTATGAAAACGGGTTTCCGCGGTCAATAATTCTTCCATGCCGGGATTGTGATCTATAACCGAAGACAAAATGGACTTGTCCGGCCTGTATTTTTCCAGAATGGTCCGGATGGTCTCTTCCCGGTCATCTTTCAGCACATGAACCGCCTGCAGATCCCCATCGGCGAATACCGCATATTTTAAACGTGTGTTGCCAAAATCAAAGCAAATGGTGGTAAGCATGCGGTTGATTTAATCATTCCCCGAAACGAAAAGAAGATAAATTTTTAAAGTGGCCGTTCAGCTTTACCCTTTCTTTCAGAACTTCCATTTCCATAATCACCGGCAATACTTTGCCGAGGTGTCTTTTTAGATATTCCTGACGCTGTTCCTCCCGGAACAAGCCCAGCAGGTCATATTCTTCTTCCAGGGATAAACCGGCATGATGCGCCAGATCGTATGCATTCAGTTCCTCATCGGGTTTTTTAAAATCCTTGCTGATCTTCAGCATATGGTGCAACTCGCGGACCGCTTTCAACACCAGTTCCATGAGTTCCCGCGGGAGATATGTTTCCGTATTTTCCGGATAATTGACGATCGCTCCGCTGTATAACTTATCCGGGACAGATTTGATGATCTCCAGGATCCTGAAAACGGTCGTCCCTTTCGTCACGATATCCATCTCGCCATTCTCATATTCTTTGGCCATTTCGGCAATCGTTACCAGCGTGCCCGTTTCACTTACTTTACCATCGATGATCGTGGGTATGCCAAAATCCTTTTTAGCAGCAAAACATTCCTTCACCAATTCCTTGTACCGGGGTTCAAAAATGTGCAGGTTGAGCGTTTCACCCGGATAGACAACAATGGATAATGGAAAGATGGGAATAAAATTGGTCATGCATCAAAGAAATCAGTTGGCAACAAGGAACAAATTTAAAGATTATTCAAGGCACAAGATTAACCAAATTCAGTCTGCCACCCTCGTCCGGAAAATGGATTTAACTTAGCTTTGAATGAGCATGCAGGCTTATCCCGAACTTCCCCATTATCCAGACCTTTCCCTTATCCGGCAGGGAGATTTCCGCTCCATAGCCAGGGCCATTACGTTTATTGAAAATACAATGCCCGGATCGGACGCTTTATTGCATAGCCTGGGCAACCGCCATGCCCCGGTGATCGGAATCACCGGCCCCCCGGGTGCTGGAAAAAGCACCCTGGTGGATGCCCTCGTTAAACAGGGAGTGGATCAGGGTAAAAAAATGGCCATACTTTGCATTGATCCTTCCTCTTCTTTTCACTCCGGTGCGCTGCTGGGTGACCGGATCCGGATGAACCGGTGGCACAACCATCCACAGGTGTATATCCGTTCCCTGGCGAGCAGGGGATCTGTTGGCGGATTGAATCCCCGGATTTTTGAGATCACCGATCTCCTGGCCAATGCCGGTTTTGACTTTATCCTGATTGAAACTGTTGGCGTGGGCCAGTCCGAAGTGGACATCGCCCGTTTGGCCGATCAGGTAGTGCTGGTTTTGGTTCCCGAATCCGGAGATGATATCCAGGCCATGAAATCCGGTATTTTAGAGATCGGGGATATTTTTGTACTGAATAAATCCGACAGGGCCGGCGCATCCCAATTCCTGCAATCACTGAAATCATCGCTCCGGTTCCAGTCCGGAAAACCATTTGAGGATCTGCGTTTTTTACAAACGGTCGCCAGTGAAGAAAAAGGAATTGCGGAGCTCTACGCGGCCATCATGGAAAATATCCGGAACATCTCCCCTAAACAATCGCTCCGTCTCCTTACGGAGAAAGCCTGGCAACTCATCCTGGATCACCGCATGCGCCATATAGACCGGACAAAACTGAGCCTTTCCCTGCAACAGGCATTGGATAAACCCGGTTTTAATGTTCATCTGTTCGCAGTCCAATATGCTGAAGACATCCGTTAATATGCTGAACGCAACCATTCATGGTACCGAAAACAACCCAATGAAAAAATAATCAGGATACTGGTTTCTGCCAGGCGGCGCCCAAACGTTTCATCCGGTTTTTTGCGCGTAATGTAAATCCGGGTTGAGGTTCTTTCAGTTCGCCCAGATACGGCGTTCCGCTCCGCAGGAAAGTTTTGGTGAATGTACCGGATGTCATTCCCCATTTGGAGATAAATGTATAATAACCGCGGTTGCGGACCATCCTGGATGTTGATTTGCCGCCGAAATGATAGGCCCGGCTCGCCGACACGCCCTTGAATATCCTCACCCCGGCCTGCCAGAGCTTCATGGAAAAATCAGGATCGGAATATAATCCGGGAGAAAATTCAATACTGTAACCACCCACCAGGTCCCAGATCTTCTTGTGTACCACATTCGGCGGCCAGGTGGCGCCGGACCAGTCCCGTTTTTCCGGAACGGCAAACTTCTCCAGCAACGCGGCTTCGTTGAATGTACCCGGGTCCCTTCCGAAATCAGCAACAATAACACAGGCATTTCCCGTTTCCACAGGTTCAATGGCCGTTGCGGATAAAAAGAAAAGCGGATGACCGACGGCAGTGATCTCTGCATACAGGGCACTATCCCAGCCGGGACAAAGCCACATGTCGTCGTTCAGATAAACAATATAATCCGTAGTGGCGAGGGTACGGGATTGGTTAAGTGCAAAACAAACCCCCACATTTTCCTCACTGAACGTATAAAGCAGGTCCGGCTGCGACGCCACCCATTCTTTCGTGCCATCTTTTCCTTCATTGATGTGCACGATGATTTCATGCGGGAAAGCGGCATTCCTGCGCAGGCTCTCAATACATAATTTCAAATAAGGAAGATTGTTCCAGGTGGGAATGAGAATGGAAAATAAGGGCTTTTGCATGGTATATCGGGCGGCTTACTTATTCCCGGTTCTGCCTCCACCAGCGATAACCAATGATTCCTCCAATGGCCAGTGGTGTAAAAGCGAGGTAGATGATGCCGGTATTTAATCCCTTGGCAGGTCCTTCACCCAATTGCTGCGCAGTTCGTGTACAGATGGAACACTGTGCCTTTGTTTCCAGCGAAATAAAACTGAAACACAGGAGCAGGAGAATCAGCGGCAAACTTTTCATTATTCAAAGTTAATACTTTACCGCGAAAAGCTTTCGTTGACGGTTGACCGATGACGGTTGACGGACTTCAGGTGCGGATTCGCGACGTAGGTCGGTCATCCATCATCCGTCATCCGTCATCCGTCAACTTCTTCAGCTCACTTCTTCCGTCTTCAGCATCTTCTGAAGCTTCTTCCTGTCATCTTCGTCGAGGATGGTTTTACGGAGACGGATATTTTTGGGTGTTACTTCAATGCATTCATCCTGCTGGATATATTCCATACATTCTTCCAGGGTCATTTGTATGCGGGGAATGATCCGTACAGAATCATCACTGCCGCTTGCCCGCATGTTGGTCAGTTTTTTACCTTCCGTGGCATTCACGATCAGGTCTCCCGGTTTGATGTGCTCGGCAATGATTTGTCCCACATACACTTCTTCTCCCGGATCCACAAAAAAGGAGCCGCGGTCCTGTAGTTTATCAATGGAATATCCGGTGGTAGCCGCCTGATTTTTTGCGATCAGCACGCCATTGCTTCTTCCGGGAATAGGTCCCTTCCAGGGCTTGTATTCGCTGAAACGGTGTGCCATTACGGCTTCCCCTGCAGTGTTGGTGAGCATACCGGAACGGAGACCGATGAGGCCGCGGGATGGAATTTCAAATTCCAGGTGCTGCATCTCCCCTTTTGTTTCCATAACATGCAATTCTCCTTTACGCTGGGTAACCATATCAATTACTTTCCCGCTGTATTCCTGAGGAACATCCACAACGAGTACCTCAAATGGTTCGTTTTTCTTACCGTTGATCTCTTTCACAATTACCTGCGGCTGACCCACGGTCAGCTCATATCCTTCCCTTCTCATGGTTTCTATCAGAATGCCCAGGTGAAGGATTCCGCGTCCGAAAACCAGGAAACTGTCCGCGCTGCCGGTATCTTCCACCCGCAGGGCCAGATTTTTTTCCGTTTCCTTCATCAGGCGGTCCCGCAGGTGCCGGGAAGTGACAAACTTCCCATCTTTTCCATAAAAAGGAGAGTTGTTGATGGAAAACATCATGCTCATGGTCGGTTCATCCACACTGATTACCGGAAGCGCCTCAGGATTTTCAATATCGGCAATGGTATCGCCGATATTAAAATCTTCCAGCCCCACAACAGCACAAATATCGCCGCATGCCACTTCCGTGGTTTTCTTTTTTCCCAGGGATTCAAAAACGT
>DASRLM010000232.1:0-3161 GCA_035648455.1 Puia sp.
TAAAAAGTAAAAAATCCGGACAAATGGAGAGAATGGAAAGGCTGCTCGGTTTCTTAAAGGATTCTCCGGATGATCCTTTTTTAAAACATGCCCTGGCGCTGGAATATATAAAAACAGGAGCGGAGGAACCGGCCAGACAGTTATTTCTGGACATACTCACCCGGGATCCGGCTTATATCGGCACCTATTATCACCTGGCCCGTCTCCTGGAAAGAACAGGAGACACGCGTGCTGCCATAAGCTGGTATGAAAAGGGCATGGCCGTGGCCAGAGAAAAGGGAGATCAGCATGCCTTTAATGAACTGCAGGCGGCTTATGAGGACCTCATTTAAAAACAAACATGGATAATTTCATTTCCCGTTTTCAGGCATCGGTTAAAAAGCAGCATTTGTTTAACCAATCAGATAAGTTGTTGCTGGCCGTTAGCGGCGGACTGGATTCCGTGGTGCTGGCAGCCTGTTGTTTTGAATCCGGATATGACTTCGCCATCGCCCATGCCAATTTTCAGATGCGCGGGCAGGAGAGTGAACGGGATGAACAATTTGTAAAGGCACTGGCCGACCGGTATCAGAAGCCGGTCAGGATCCGGAAGTTCGATACCACGGGCTATGCGGATCAGCACGCTGTTTCCATACAAGTCGCTGCAAGGGACCTGCGTTATCCGTGGTTTGAGTCCTTGCTCGAAAAGGAAAATTATCGGTACCTGCTTACGGCGCATCACCTGGATGATAATATAGAAACCATGCTGATGCATTTTTTCCGTGGTACGGGCATCGCGGGATTGAGGGGCATGTTGCCCATACAGGGAAATATCATCAGGCCGCTGCTGACTTTTTCAAGGTCCGAAATAAAAAAATTTGCAGCAGAAAATGCCTTATCCTGGGTGGAAGACAGTTCCAATGCGTCTGAAAAATACACGCGGAATTATTTCAGGAGAAAACTGATCCCGGAGGTGGAAACAGTTTTCCCGGAAACAAGACACAGCCTGAAAGAAAACCTGCAACGGTTTGCAGAAACAGAAATTTTGTACCTGCAGGCCATAGAACAGCATAAACGGAAACTGCTGAAACCCATGGGAGCGGAAATGCATGTTCCTGTTTTATTGCTGAAAAAATCACGGCCCATCCGAAGCATCCTGTACGAGATCATCCGTTACTATGGGTTTTCTCCGGCGCAGATAGATGACTGTCTGAAACTCCTGGATGCCGAAAACGGGAAATACACGGCCAGTGATACGCATCGCATCATCCGGAACCGCGCCTGGCTGATCATTGCACCTGTACAGGAATCATTAGCCGCTCATGTTGTTATTGAAGCGGATCAGCCAACGGTTAATTTCCCCGAAGGGAAACTGCTATTGAAAACCGTGCAGGACGGAGGAAATACCGAAATATCAAAAGACCCTGCATTGGCCTGGCTTGATGCCGGCAAAATAAACTATCCCCTCCTGCTGCGGAAATGGAGAGCCGGCGATTATTTCTATCCCCTGGGTATGAAAAAGAAAAAGAAAATTGCCCGGTTCCTGATCGACCAGAAACTATCTAAAACGGCCAAGGAAAAAGTATGGGTACTCGAATCCGACCAGCGCATCATCTGGGTTGCGGGTCACCGGATAGACAACCGCTTTTGCGCGACCCCATCCACCAAAAAGATTTTAAAAATCGAAATGCGGATGCCTCAGTTCGTTTAAAAACACATTGACCACATCGGGGTGCAAAAGGATGGTAAACAGGACGCCAAAAATGGCGCCGTAAAAATGCGCGTCGTGATTGATGTGATCACCGCCTTTTCTGGACATATAAGCCGAGTAAAGGAGAAATAACACACCGTAAATGATGGCCGGTATGGGAATAAAAATAATTTGAATGGTAACCCAGGGTTTTAAAAGAATAAAAGCAAACAGCACCGCGGATACGGCTCCGGAAGCACCGAGGCTCCTGTAGTTATAATCGTTGCGGTGTTTAAGGTAGGTGGGGATATTGGATACGATCAGGGCTCCTATGTACAGGGCCAGGAAATAATAATTCTGCAGTCCCAGCATACCCATATAGTATACTTCCATGATCCTTCCGAAAAAATAGAAAGTAAGCATGTTGAATATCAGGTGCATGTAATCGGCATGAATGAGCCCGCAGGTAATGAACCGGTAATACTGATGCTTTTTCGTAATTGCCGGAGGCCAGAAAATAAGATCGTCAACTATTTTGCCGTTCCTGAACGCGGCAATTGAAATAGCTGAAGTGATAATAATAATGCTGAGTGTAATGGTAAACATGCCGGATGATAAGGGTTTAAAGATAGGGTATAATTAGAAAAATGGAAATGTTTCAGCCATGGTGATAGCGCTCGTTCCGGAGGATGCTGCAGGAACGATAAATTTGTTCAGCCAGGATCAGCCTCACCAGCTGATGCGGAAAGGTAAGCGCAGATAGTGACCAGCTTAATTTAGCTGCGGAGAGGATTTTTCCATCCAGTCCGTATGCACCCCCGATCAGGAATATCAGCCTTTTCACGCTTTCATTGGCACGGTCCTGCAGGAAGCCGGCCAGTTTCACCGAACTGAATGATTTCCCTTTTTCATCCAGGGCCACGAGATAATCACCTGGTTTCAGCAAGGCAAGGACCATGGTTGATTCCTGCAGTTTCCATTTTTCCGGCGTGCCGGCTGTATTTTTTTTTGGCGTGATGATGCGCCAGCTTGCGGCATGGTAGTTCTGAATACGGCCAGTGAAATCTTCCACGCCCGGTTTTACAAAGTCCTCATGATTTTTCCCCAGTGCCCAGAATTCTATTTTCATTTTCTAAAATTAACCCGATCGGGGTAACCATCCTTTAATATGAGGTGAATTTTCTCTACTTTGTACGGGCATCCAGTACAATTGATGAAAAGAAATTTCCGGTTCAGCGATTTTGGGATACTTATCCTGGTCTTCGTCCTTTCCCGGGTACTCATGATCGCTTTGGGCATCCGGATGAACATGCAACCATTACTTGCTTACTGGCAGTATCTGGATGTGGAAACACTGCGGCATAACCTGCTCAGGGGCGTATGGTACGATCATGCACAACCGCCTGCTTTCAATTTATTCCTGGGCATCATGCTGAAGATCTCCGGCAACCAGAGCGTTTTGTTCTTTGCGGTTGTATTTAAATTCATTTCC
>DASRLM010000233.1:0-2375 GCA_035648455.1 Puia sp.
GCATTGGCGGCGCACAGAAGAAACGATTGAAACAAACCCGAAATATTCCGTAAGCAGGATTTCTTTTTTGGATAATGAAACCGGGTTGATCTGTTATGCCGACGTGAAGGAATTCAAGGATTATCCCGCCGCTGAATGGACAGTCTATTTTAAAAATATTGGAACGGCAGCAATCCCGGTTATTGAAAATATTCAGGCACTCAATACCGGTATTCCCTGCCCCTATATCAGCAGCGAGACCGGAGACAGACAGCAACCTGAAATATACTATTCAAAAGGCTCACAGTCCGGGATAGCGGATTTCCTTTATAAAAAAGATGTACTCGACACAAATGCCGGCTTACGGTATGCCTGTACCACCGGTTACTCTTCCAATGATTACCTGCCTTTTTTCAACATGAAAAAAGGAAATGAGGGCCTGATCGTGGCCATCGGCTGGACGGGCAAATGGGCCTGTTCATTTACCCCGTTCCATGGAGGTGATACGGTGAGGATCGAAGCAGGTCTTGTAAAGACACACCTGAAACTTTTTCCCGGTGAAGAGATCCGTACGCCGAAAATGCTGCTTTTCTTTTGGAAAAACGATATGGACCATGCGTATAATATGTTCCGGCGTTTCATGCTGAATTTTCATACCCCCCAGCAAAATGGCAAGCCCATTACGATGCCCATATCCAGCTGTACCTGGGGCGGCATGAAAGAAAAGAGCCACCTGGATCTGATAAAAATAATCAGGGACCAGAAACTCGGTTATGACTGTTACTGGATAGATGCAGGCTGGTTTGGCAAGAAGCATGAAACAACAGAATACCAGCACATGGTCACCAACGATTGGTCAAATTACGTAGGGGACTGGAACATTAACCCTGCTGTGTTGCCCAATGGGTTCAAACCGGTAACCGCTGCTGCACACGATGCTGGCATGCAGGTGCTCCTGTGGTTCGAACCTGAAAGGGCCATAACGGGCACGGCTTTAACAAAAGGACATCCGGAATTTTTTCTTAAGATACCGGGCGATTCCAACGAGGACCTGAACCTGGGAAACCCGGAAGCGCTGAAATACATCACGGATTATATTGCTGATTTCATCACGAAAAACGGGATCGATATTTACAGGCAGGACTGCAATTTTGACCTCGCTCCCTACTGGACATACCATGACCAGGAAGATCGGATCGGCATGACAGAAATAAAATATGTCACCGGTCTTTACCAATTCTGGGATGATCTGCGCCGCAGGCACCCGGGCATGTTCATTGATAACTGCGCGAGCGGCGGCAGGCGGATCGACCTGGAATCGCTCGACCGGAGTCTGACGATGTCAAGAACCGATTATTGCTGTGTTCCTGCAGTTGATCCCATCGGAGGGCAAACCCATAACTATGGATTAATGCATTGGGTTCCATTGACCGCGACGATAAATTATACAAGACCGGGAAACACATACAGTTTCCGCAGCGACATGAGTGCAGGCATACAATTTTCTTTATTCGACAGTCATGGTACGGAAAAAGACGGCATCAGTCATGTGCCCGCAGGCTATCCTTTCGGATGGCACAGAAAAATGATGGCGGATTTTAAAAGGGGCCGGCCTTATTTTTACGGCGATTATTATCCGCTGACGAATATTTCTGTTTCAGCTATCGACTGGACCGCTTATCAGCTTGACAGGCCCGATCTGAAAGAAGGCATGGTGCTGGTTTTTAAAAGACAGGAAAGTCCGTTTACAGAAGCACGATTTATTTTAAAAGGCATTGATGAAAAAGCGGAATATCAGTTTGAAAATGCCGATAGTAATAAAAAGATATCGGTTGATGGTAAAACGCTCGTTAGAAAGGGATTCACAATAAAAATAGAAAATGCTCGGGAAAGTCAGTTGTGGTTTTACAAAGAAATAAAATAATCAAACAGTCCCACCAAATCGTCGCCCACCGATCCTTCAGCGATTCCTGCTGTCCAGCCCTTCCTGTCCCCGGAAAGATCATGCATTCCTTTGGGATTAAAATACCAGACTGGTTTTACATTCACTTTTTTGTCGAGCATTTTTTTGATTATCGGCAGCCCGGCACTGCCTATTTGCTGAATGGTTACCCGGCAATCGATGTAGAAATAAACCGGGTCGGCAATATGATACCGGTAAAATGCATAAAGTCCGTTTTCCTGATCTGAAATCAGGGAACCGTGATAAGGCCCGGAAAACAGCCATTTCCCAATCTGGTTTCAATAAGGAATTAATGAAGACAAAACTTCTTGTGCGTACCAGCGAATCAAAAAGTCATTGGGATGATTAATATTATTCCCGGTCATGTCCTGATAGGATTTATATTTAAGCAACTCGGTATGTACGGAACCCATATCCACCAGCACAACACCCT
>DASRLM010000234.1:0-4000 GCA_035648455.1 Puia sp.
GGAAGACAGGGACCCAACGCCCGCACGTTTCTGGCAAGTCCCCTCACCGCTGCTGCCGCCGCGATTACCGGCAGGGTGAGTGATGTGAGAGAGTTGATGTGAAAATTGACTTGAAAATTTGATGATTTGAAAATTTGAAAATGAAGACAAACATTCACCATGTTAATTTGGAAAATCGAAAATTGCTCTGCCGCATTTTCAAATTTTCAAATCATCAAATTTTCAAATTGTTTCGATAACTAAATAACAAAAATGAAAGCCATCACCACCATCACCAGCACCACCGTTCCCCTCGATGCGGAGAATGTGGACACGGACCAGATTATTCCGGCCAGGTTTTTAAAGGCCACCAGCCGGGACGGATTTGGTAAAAACCTTTTCCGCGACTGGCGGTACGACAATGACAACGAATCGCAGCCACGGAAAGATTTTGTGCTGAACGATCCGAAGTTCCATGGAAGAATCCTGGTGGCGGCAAAGAATTTCGGATGCGGCTCGTCCCGCGAACATGCCGCCTGGGCCATCAAGGATTACGGCTTCGACGTGGTGGTAAGCAGTTTTTTCGCGGACATCTTTAAAAATAATGCACTCAATAATTTTCTGCTGCCGGTTACCGTGAGCGAATCCTTTTTGAGTGAAATATTCAAAGCGGTTGAACAGGATCCCTCCACAACCGTTACGGTTGACCTGGCATCGCAAACCATTCAACTGAATAAAACCGGAGAACCTGCCCTCTCTGAAATATTCGACATCAACCAGTATAAAAAAACCTGCCTGCTGAAAGGATACGACGATATTGATTATCTGCTGAGCATGAAGGACGAAATAGCGGCATTTGAAAACAAACGCAATAAGCACGCTGCAACTATATGAAAAAAAACATCGTTGTCATTGAAGGGGATGGGATTGGCCCCGAAGTCACCCGGCAATCCGTGAAAGTGCTGAATGCCATTTCAGAATGCTTTCAGCATGAATTTCATTACCGTTATTATCTGATGGGCGCCGTGGCGATAGACAAAACCGGCAACCCGCTGCCGGATGAAACCGTGGAAGCCGCCCTGCAAAGTGATGCCATCCTGTTTGGCGCGATCGGCCATCCGAAATACGATAATGATCCCACGGCCAAAGTACGCCCGGAGCAGGGATTGCTTAAGCTCCGGAAATCACTGGGACTGTTTGCCAATATCCGGCCCATCACCACCTACCCTTCACTGCATCATTTATCGCCGCTGAAAACAAAAAATACGGAGGGTGTGGATTTCATCATCTACCGGGAACTCACCGGGGGTATTTATTTTGGAAAGAAAGAAACCAATGCTGAACAAACCCGCTCGTTTGATGACTGCACTTATACCCGGGAAGAAATAGAACGCATAGCCCACCTGGCTTTCCGGAAGGCTCAGTCGCGCAGAAAAAAACTCACCCTGGTAGACAAGGCCAATGTACTGGAAACGTCCAGACTCTGGCGGAAAGTGGTACAGGATATTGCCAAAGAATACGCGGATGTTGCGGTTGACTTTTTGTTTGTTGACAATGCAGCCATGCAGATCATCCTGAATCCAAAACAATTTGACGTGATGCTGACCGAAAACATGTTCGGGGACATCCTCAGCGATGAAGCCAGCGTGATCAGCGGTTCGCTGGGACTGTTGCCTTCGGCTTCCGTGGGCAATGGCAGCGCCCTTTTTGAACCGATCCACGGTTCTTATCCGCAGGCCGCAGGAAAAGACATTGCCAATCCCCTGGGATCCATTCTTTCCGCGGCCATGATGCTGGATCATTTCGGATTGGCCAAAGAGGCCTCCCTGATAAGGGAAGCCGTTGGCTGGACGCTGACCAATGGATTTGTGACGAAAGACATTGATCCGGTAAATTTTTATTTCACCTCCACCATCGGGGAATTGATCAGCGATTACCTGGTGGGAAAGATATCCGGGACAGACCTCAATAAGGAAAATATTGAATTGAGGAAGTCGACGATCATTTAGTTCTTTGTATTTTAATTCGCGGTTCGTATATTCGCTATTCAAAGCCACACATGCTGTACAGCAGAATATATAATAAAGTCATTATCGCCCGCACGGTGGTGGTCATTATTATTATAATTGCTACACTTCATGGAGTGGGTTGATAACGTAAGAAAATTAAACAAATCATACACGACCCGCCCCAAAAAGGCGGGTTTTTTTTACCATTTTTATGACAGAACTCAATAAATATTCCAGGACACTTACACAGGATGAGACACAGCCCGGAGCCCAGGCCATGTACTACGCCATCGGATTCACAGAAGCAGATTTTAATAAGGCGCAGGTGGGCATCGCCAGCATGGGATGGGATGGGAATCCATGCAATATGCACCTGAACGATCTGGCAAAATCCGTAAAAGAAAGCATCAATAAAACAGATCTGCTGGGATTGATCTTTCATACCATCGGGGTGAGCGACGGCATCAGCATGGGTACGGACGGTATGCGTTATTCCCTCGTGAGCCGGGACATTATAGCCGACAGCATTGAAACCAATGCCGGCGCACAATATTATGATGCCATCATCACCGTACCGGGTTGTGATAAGAATATGCCCGGGTCGCTGATGGCCATGGGCCGCCTGAACAGACCAGGTATCATGTTGTATGGCGGGACCATCGCCCCCGGACATTATAAGGGCCAGGACCTGAATATCGTTTCCAACTTTGAGGCCCTGGGACAAAAAATTGCCGGCAACCTGAGCGAAGCTGATTTCAAGGGAATCGTCCGGAACAGCTGCCCAGGTGCCGGCGCCTGCGGCGGCATGTATACCGCCAACACCATGGCCAGCGCCATTGAGGCCCTGGGTATGAGTCTTCCTTATTCGTCGTCGAATCCGGCGCTGAGCGAGGAAAAACAAAAAGAATGTGAAACCATTGGCGCTGCCATTAAACTGCTGCTGGAGAAAGACATCAAACCCAGGGACATCATGACCCGCCAGGCATTTGAAAATGCCATTACCGTGGTGATGGTACTCGGTGGTTCCACCAATGCCGTGCTGCACCTGATTGCCATGGCAAAAAGTGTTGACGTTCCATTGACCCAGGATGATTTTCAGGCCATCAGCAACCGGATCCCGGTGCTGGCTGATTTCAAACCCAGCGGCAAATACCTGATGGAGGACCTGCATCAGTACGGCGGAGTACCGGCCGTTATGAAATACCTGCTTAAAAACGGTTTGCTCCATGGTCAATGCATAACCGTAACCGGTAAAACGGTTGCCGAAAACCTCGCTGCGGCACCCGATCTCGATTTTGAAAAACAAAAAATAATCATGCCCCTGGAAAAGCCCTTAAAGGCCACCGGGCATTTACAGATTTTATATGGAAACCTGGCTACAGGCGGGAGCGTGGCCAAGATCAGCGGCAAGGAAGGCGAAAGATTTGAAGGAACGGCCAGGGTATTCGATGGGGAACATCATCTGATCCAGGGTATACAATCCGGAAAGGTGCACGCCGGTGACGTAGTGGTTATCCGTAATATCGGACCGAAAGGAGCCCCCGGCATGCCCGAAATGCTTAAACCCACCGGAGCCATCATCGGCGCGGGTCTCGGAAAAAGCGTGGCCCTCATCACGGATGCACGCTTCAGCGGGGGAACGCATGGTTTTGTGGTGGGTCACATTACACCCGAAGCCTTTGATGGGGGACTTATTGCCCTGGTGGAAGATGATGACATCATCGAAATAGATGCGACCAAAAACACGCTTACTTTAAAAGTAAAGGATGAGGTGATTGCGGAGAGAAGAAAAAAATGGAAACAGCCCGTACTGAAAGCAACCAGGGGCGTGCTTTTTAAATATGCGCGGAGCGTGAAAGACGCATCGGAAGGTTGCGTTACGGATGAGGATTGAGGCAAATGCCTTGCCCACCGAAGCTTCAGCGAAGGTGGGTGCAAATATGCAAATTTGAAGATTTGAAAATACTTAGCCTGCTGGAATCTTTTTGGAGGGCGGGTGTGCAGGGTTTGAA
>DASRLM010000235.1:0-3111 GCA_035648455.1 Puia sp.
GTAGAGAACAAAGCGATCACGCTGAACCATCCGAAACGCAATACCACGATCGCTGTAAGAAAAGTATTGATCACGGCATAAATGGCCAGCAAACGCTGGGGACGGATATATTTCATCAGCCAGGCACCCACCAAACGGCCGATCCAGAAAGAACCCATGCCTCCCAACGCCAGGATTAGTGACGCAGCCTGTTCCGGATTCTTCGGCATAAAGATCTCGCCGAAACGCCCGAGATGCTGCATAATACCGGAAATGGTTGCCTGAACCCCCGTAAGTGTTTCGGTAACGTAATTGATAAAAAAAGAATTGACCCCGGTTTGGGCGGCAACATACAGGAACTGGGCCACTACCGCCATTATGAATGCCGGATGTTTTAATAATTCGCGGGTCGGCGCATTCACGGCAATGCCCTCGTCATTCTCTTCCTGGATGGCGGGCAGTTTGCTCACTGCAAAAACAATGGCCACCAGCACTACGATACAGCCGATCCACATATAGGGTTTTAGCAGGGAATCAAAGGTTCCTGCATTGCCGGCCTGTTCCGCGCCAAAAATAAAATATCCGCCCATTAACGGACCCAGTATCCAGCCCAGTCCGTTGAAGGACTGTGCAATATTGATCCGGCGGGCAGCACCCGGGGGCGGCCCGAGCACCGTGGTATATGGATTGGCCGCCGTTTCGAGACAGGATAAACCGCAGGCAATGATGAAAAGGGCCATCAGAAAAGGAATGAATAAGGCCATCTTTGCCGCCGGATAAAATAAAAATGCGCCAAGGGCAAACAGGGAAAGGCCCAGGATGATCCCTTTTTTATATCCGAATCGTTTCATAAAAAGACCTGCCGGGTAAGCCATGACCAGGTAACCAATGTACAGCGAAAACTGTACGAACCCCGATTCCGCTTTGGAAACATGCAGGGTATCCTGAAAATGTTTGTCAAGCACATCCAGCAACCCGTGTGCAAAACCCCAGAGTAAAAACAGGCTGGTGATCATGATGAAGGGCCTCAGGTAACTCGTTCCATCCGCACCACTCAGTAAACCCACCATTTTATTTTCTTTTCTCAAACTCATATTTATTGCGTTGTTTATTTAAAATCAGGAATATAAGGGTCCGTAGGCTGCACAGGCACGGTAATCGGCCCCTTCAGATTCCGAACCGAATGCGGTCCAGGCTGCCGGTCTGAAAATATTTTCTTCGGCCACATTGTGCATACATACCGGAATACGAAGCATGGAAGCCATCGAGATCAGATCCTGACCGATGTGACCGTAACTGATGGCGCCGTGATTGGCTCCCCAATGCGCCATGACGGAATACACATCTTTAAAATAGCCTTTGCCGGTGAGCCGGGGAACAAACCAGGTGGTGGGCCAGGTCCTGTCCGTTCGGTCATCCAATATTTTATGCACTTTTCCAGGAAGCTCCACCGTTTCCCCTTCTGCAATCTGCAGCACCGGTCCAAGACCCTTCACCAGATTCAGGCGGCACATGGTAACAGGCATGCCTCCCCGGGTAACGAATTTGGAAGAATACCCGCCTCCGCGGAAATACCCATTGGCTGCCGGATGCCAGGTTGTTGCCAGCAGGCAGTCATTCGATTCTGCGGCTGTAATTTCCCAGAATGGTTTCATCACGGGTTTCCCATCCCTGGTCTGCCGCCCGCTTCCATCCAGCGTGCAGGCGCCGGAATTGATGAGGTGAATAAATCCCTTTTCTGCAGCACCGTCCGGCTTCCATCCGGAAACACGGTTCACGGCTTCGGGGCTCCAGTAGGTTCTGACATCCGCAAAGATCTGTGCGGTATTGGTGAGCAGATAATTAAACAGCATGCTCACCCCGTTGAGCGAATCGTTTTCGGTGGCCACGATGTAGGGTGCGCGTATCCCGTTCCAGTCGAAGGAAGAATTCAGCATGGCTTCCGAAAAATCACCGTTCGGCAAAAAATCCGTCCATTGACGCTGACCCTGGAATCCGGATACCAGCGCATGATGTCCCTGTGCCTCTTCTCCAAAACCCATTTCTTTCAGCCGCGGATTGCCCGTCATCAGGTCCCTGATGATGATGGTCATTTTCACCACAAACTCCCAGTCCTTATCTTTTTGTCCCCGCGAAAATTGTTTGGCCGGCAGGTTGAAGTCCTCGCCTTCCTTACAATTTTTTCTGACCCAGTCAATCGCCCGGTCATATTCTTTTTCATCATAAATCTTTTTATCGATCCGGCGGAACACTTCGGCAGAATCCACAAATTCATTACGCAAACCGAGATATTCCCTGAACAGATCCGGATTGATCATGGATCCCGCGATGCCCATGCTAACGGATCCGATGGCGAGATAGGATTTGCCACGCATGATGGAAACGGCCAGTCCCGCTCTGGCAAAACCGAGTAACCTTTCCTGAACGTCATCCGGGATTTTTTCATCGCCCAGATCCTGCACATCCTTTCCATAAATACCAAATGCCGGAAGACCCATCTGGTTATGCGCGGCCAGGGTTGCAGCCAGGTATACGGCCCCGGGCCGTTCGGTACCATTGAAACCCCAGATCGCTTTCGGCAGGTGCGGATTCATGTCCATCGTTTCACTGCCATAACACCAGCAGGGCGTAACGGAAAGCGAAAGGCCGACCTGAAGTGATTCGAATTTTTTTGCACATTGGGCCGCTTCGGCAACGCCACCGATACAGGAGTCTGCGATAACACACTGCACCGGGCTGCCGTCCGGATACTTCAGTTCTTTTTCATAAAAAGCAGCTACGTTTTGGGCCATCTTCAGGGTGGTTTGTTCCAGGGATTCCCGAACGCCCCCCAGACGACCGTCTATAATGGGTCTGATGCCTATTTTTGGAAAATCTATTGGCTGACTCATCATCGCAATGGTTTTAATTGGTTAATAATTGTTTTTATCAATCGGGGATACCATCCGTTTTATCGTTTCAAAAAGATATCAGCCATTCCACCGGCCATGAAGTTCTTTGATGCGCGGGGAGACCGGATCCTTTACCATCATCAACTTAATTCACTTCCAGCGCATCTTTATCGGGCAAAGTCGGAAATGGATTATGGGGTTCTGTCTGATACCAGAATACCGTAGAGGAGATATCATCCTG
>DASRLM010000236.1:0-4756 GCA_035648455.1 Puia sp.
ATATAAGTCCTTTAGTTTTTTTGATAAAGCAGGATAATTATTTATTTCGGAAGCGGACTTGTCCAGGCGGTCCTTATACTTTTGGCTCCAGGAACCCGGCGATTTCAAATCAGGCAGTCCAATCAATTTGGAAGTATAATCAAACGGTATATTTTCCTGGCCTGCGAGCGGAGGTAACCAATGTTCCACCCGCTTCATACTCAGCAAGGCATTATCGTCATTCAGGAGATTACCCTTTTTAAAAAGAGCTTCATACCATAAAACGGAGCCCTTTCGCAATTGCTCATTGAAGCTTAAATAATCCGGCATAGATATACCGAACTCCCTTTGCAACCAGGCCGCGTCATATTCCTGCAGCGAACGGCCATTGGGAGACCAGCTATATTCAGCAGCCGCGATAAATCCACGCCAGTAATTTTCGATATGGGGTGACTTATCATCCCAGGCCGTGCAAAGCATTCCCTGGATTTTTTTTTCTGCGGCAAGCTGGATGAAGTTTTTGATGGTTATAACACCAGATGATGCCATCCCCTTATCCCGTTCTTCCGGCTGAAACAGCATACCTCCTTCGGCATTTGTAGCAGTGGCGATCATGACTTTTAACCCATGGCTTTCATACCAGTCGAGCGCGCGAATATTTCCGGGTTGATTGGCCATAGAATAATTCCAGCGCATATAAACGCAGTTTTTGGGAAAATCCGTAAGCAGGCTGTCGAGTTTTGGAACACCCTGCTTCCAGGCCCTGGCTGCTTCATCGGAACTCACTTCATCACTCCAGGTACTTGTATAAAGACCGGCATATTGTAAGGGCATATCGTCCCAGAATATGGGAATACGATTGTTTTCTTTTGCAAATTCGCAAACTCTTTTCAGCCAGTAAAGATTCAGACTGATCATTCCTTCCTTATCTGCCGTGGGTTTGCAACGCGGACATAAGCCGATATTGCCGATCTCATCTCCCCCGATATGAAGGTATTTTGAACCTGGTGTGGCTTTGATCGCATCCCGGTATAAATCGAACAATACCTGGTACGTGCCTTCATTCAAAGGACAAAATGCCCAAGGGCTCCAGGACAATTCGCGTAGTCCGGCATATTCCTCATGTTTCAAAATAAAGCTGGCATGCCCCAGCCCCTGAACCAGTGGCGTAATTTCAATATGTCTTTCCCGGGCATATTGGGTTAAGGAAGCCATTTCCTCCAAACTGATGGATTGAGGAGCACCTACCAGCGGTTGTCGTTGATAACGAAGCTTGTCTTCGAATTCAAATACAATGGCATTGATCTTATACCTTGCCAGCCGGTCAATGCTCTCGTAATAATAGTTCATGTGATCCAAATGATGCTTCACGTCAAAATGTACCGCCCTGTAGGAGAGCGCGGGATAATCGATGATCCTGCAGGAAGGCACGGGCTTTTTAAAATCCCTGGCATCTTCAAGCAATTGTTCGAGGGATTGGCAACCATAGAATAAACCTGCTTCTCCTGTTGAACTGATCTCCACCCCGTCTTTGGAAATGGTCATCAGATAGCCTTCCTCAGACGGAAGTGAAGGGATTGTTTTATCCAGGATAAGGGTGAGTGTGCCTTTGCCAACCGAATTTCCTATGATTAGTTGCGACAGGATATTACCCATAACCGGAGATTTGAAATCTCCTTTAATCACCAATTGTTGCAGACTGCCCGGCCCAAGGCCTTGTCCTTTGAGCAGACTTACACTTTGTGGCTGGGGTAGAATTTTAAAGGGGTTGGGCAGTTTCTCAGCAGGTAAGCTGATCCAGGAAGCAAAAGTAAATAGCATGCAGACAGCCAATGCAATTTGTTTCATCAATTTCCATTGTTTACTGTTACCAATGTTGGGGGTGCCGTGAAAGTGAACTGCACTGGGTTCGAACCAGTGACCTCTGCTCTGTCAAAGCAGCGCTCTGAACCAACTGAGCTAGCAGTCCGGATTGGGTTTCATTAAATTCTAACCAGTAAGTGATACTATTTCTGATACCAAAATACGCAGAAAAGCTGACACCAAAATAACCAGATACATCTTAGTAATTGGCACACTCCGATTCACGGCAACTTATTCGCCAGCCTGCGCAGCTGGATCTCGGAGACCTTGGCAGCGTAGCTCACATTGATCATGAGGAACCCGGCATTCTCAAAACTTTGCTGCGCATTCTTTACGTCCACGATGGTGGCCTGTTTATACTGAAACCGCTTCAATACCAGGTCCAGCAACTTCTGCGAAAGATCATAGGTTTCTTTGGCCGTTTCCATCTGCTGCAGGTTGTTTTTATAGGCCTGCCAGCTTTTCACTGCGCTGGAATTTATCCCGAGCAATAACGTATCTCTTTGCAAACCGGCGATTTTAACATTGATGCCGGCCACCTGTTCCTGCTTGCGGTAAATATTACCATTAAAAATCGGAATGGTAAGTCCCAATCCGATATAAGGACCATAAGCCTGGTTGTACAGGGAAAACCCGGCAGCATTTGCGGTATGGCTGAAATTATACCCTGCATTCAATAAAAAAGAGGGATAGCGCTGGGCGCCGACTTCTTTTTCAATGTACTGATTAATGACCACCTGCTGGTAGGCAGCCTGTACATCCGGATTCTGCGAAACAGCGTCCAGTATGGAATCCAGCTGCATGCCAGCATCCACCAGGATGGTATCACGGATAAGGATAACCGAATCCGGTTTCAGGGTCAGCAGCGTCAGCAGATCGGTCTTTCCCTGATCCACCACCAGTTGCTGCGCCTGCAGGTTCTGTACCTGCGTATTCAGATCAACCTGGCTCTGAAATAAATCCGCATCGTTGGCCACCCCTACCTGCTGCTGCCTTTTTACGATATCCAGTTTTTGTTTCGACGCTTCAATGGATGTCTGCAGGGTCCTGGCATAACTCTCCTGCCGCACGATGTCGTAATATTTTAGCATCACATTGTAAAACAGCGCCTGCACCCTGGAATCCAGTTGTTGCCGGGTTAACAAAACGGCCGTTTCATACTGGTGTTTGGCATTGTGCACGCGGCCTCCGTTATACAATAAGACATCACCGGCAACCTCGGCGGTAATACTGGTGGAACGGGCATTGGTGCTGCTTTTGTTATTGGCCGGATTGGAATACCGCTGATCAATACTGGTGAGTTGCTGGTTACCCGATGCCGTTCCCGCCACAAAGGGCAATCCCCCGGCAAATCCGTAACTGTTGTTGATCTCCGCAATATCCACGGCATGCTGCGCGATCCGGATGCCCAGGTTGTTTTTCATGGCTATGGTCAGGACCTCATTCAGGCTGAGTTCCTGGGAAGAAGCCCGGGTGATCATCATCCCAAAACATAATATCAATGCAATCCGGATCATTATTTATGCGGTTACATGGGTTAGTCTGGTTTTGTGTTTGCCGGACAGATACGTATACACCGCCGGTATCACAAACAGGGTCAGGATCAGGGAAAATAATATGCCGCCCACCACCACGATGCCCAAAGGTATGCGACTGGTGGATGCTGCACCCAAACTCAGCGCAATGGGCAATGCGCCAAGGGAAGTGGCAAGACTGGTCATCAGGATGGGTCTCAGCCTTTGTGAAGCCGCTTCCACAACCGCAGGCATTTTTTCCAGTCCGTGTTCCCTTTTCTGGTTGGCAAACTCCACGATCAGGATTCCGTTTTTGGTCACTAGCCCGATCAGCATGATCATACCGATCTCGGAAAATATATTCAGGGTCTGATTAAACATCCAGAGGCTCAGCAACGCCCCGGCCAGTGCCAGCGGTACGGTCAGCATAATGGCGAACGGATCTACAAAACTTTCAAACTGCGCCGCCAGCACCAGGTAAATCAGAATCAGGGCGAGACCGAAAGCAAACAATATATTGGAAGAACTTTCTGAATAATCCCTGGAAGCGCCGGCCAGCGCGGTCTGGAAACTCGGATCCAATACCCCCGGGGCAATGGCCTGCATGGCCTTGATGCCATCCCCGATGGTTTTTCCTTCAGACAGGGACGCGGATATGGTGGCCGATTTATACCGGTTAAAATGGTACAAGGTAGCCGGGCTGCTGTTTTGCTCCATATGAACAACAGCATTCAGCGGAATATTTACACCCTTGTTGTTGCGCACGTACAGATTGCTGATGTCGGAGGGATCATTCCGGTCCGTTCTTTCCACCTGGGCGATCACCTGATACTGATAACCATTCTGAATATAGTAAGCCAGTCTTCCTCCGCTGAAGGCAGATTGCATGGCGGAAATAACATCGTAGGCAGAGAGCCCCAGATCCTTGATCTTAATACGGTCCAGGTTGATGTCAAGCACCGGTTTATTGAATTTCAGATCCACATCGGCATTGGAAAAGGTTTTGTCTTTTCTGATCTCTTCCAGGAACTTGGGTATGGCTGTTTTCAGTTTATCCAGATCCTGGTTTTGCAATACAAACTGAACCGGCAGTCCGGTTCTGGCGCCGGATCCGACCGCGATCGTTTGCTCCTGAATTGTAAAAATGCGGGCATCATTAAACCGGGTCAATTTATGCTGCAGATCGTTGGCAATCTCCGCCTGCGTCCGGTTTCTTTGAGAAGGATCGACCAGACCAATGCGCGGCATCGAGGAATTAAAACTGTTTCCAATTGGCGTTCTAACAAAAACAAAATCCCTTTCAGGTACCGAATCGTATAAATAATCGGTGATGCTATCGGAGATATTGGCCATATAGCTATAACTGGTCCCT
Source organism: Puia sp. (assembly GCA_035648455.1). Classification (GTDB taxonomy): domain Bacteria; phylum Bacteroidota; class Bacteroidia; order Chitinophagales; family Chitinophagaceae; genus Puia. The sequence continues at coordinate 4,729 of DASRLM010000236.1, forward strand.
TCCGGTGCCGTAGCGGTCAGCCGCACGG
>DASRLM010000237.1:0-3385 GCA_035648455.1 Puia sp.
GCTTATCGCCACGCACCGATTCTGCCGGGAAAACACGCTGAGCAATATCAATGGTCCATTGTAAAAGGAAAAACAGCCGGATAACCGTTCGTAAAACAGCCCGTTTTAATGATGGCCATGTTTCTTTTCCCATTCTCCATGACGGGGATGGTCCTTTGATGCAAAATATTTTTCATTTTTGCTGTCGCGGATCACCGGTTGCCGAACATGACCGCCTTTGTACCGGGCATATTTTTTCTTGTAAACATCATCATGCTGGTATGGTTTGGGTTGATTCACCACCACTTTATAGCTGTGGTAAAGGTCCACATGACCAAAACGCGGGGGAAGGTCTCGGGCATTTATCCATTGCCCATTCTCGGGATAAACAAATTCCTGCGCGTTCACATCATAATAGCAGTCCGCATCCGGCAGGTAATAATAGTCCGCGTGATCATAGCCGGTAGGTCCCCAGGCGGGCTGACTGCCGATATTTACGTTTAATTTTACCTTAACCTGTGCCTGAACGTTCTGCCAAAAAAGCCCGGCCATTAAAAGAAGTCCAAAAAAAATCTTTTTCATACTGGTTGTTTTATACAGCTGAACGTCAAAACCTGTGCCACCGCGGCGGAAAAGCATGATAATCCGTATAAGGATTATAAAAAATACAGGAACGGGTGAATTGCTTCAATAATTTGTCTGGCGGTTTAATAACTGATTCGTGACGCGGACTGCGGGGATATGAGCATCCCGATAAGCTTTTGGCCGAATTAAAATAATACCCTTTCTTTATTCCACAAACAACCATTTTATATCCATGCAGGATCATTCAACTTTTATAACGGGAACGACCAGCCGGAGATCTTGTTTTGGATGGCTGTTGCTGCTGTTCTGTATGGCTGCAAATGCCCAGAAGCCGGTAATTTCCAATAACTACCGGAACGCGTCCGGACTGCCGGAATTAAAAGTGGACAGCAGTTTTATTTATATACCCACAACGGGATGGTTTTACTCGCATCATCCGTACATCTGCCGGTTTAAGGATCAATGGATTGCCATCTGGTCCAATGGGAAAAAAGATGAAGATGCATCCGGACAAAGGGTTGTTTTCTCCGTCTCTAAAGACTTCTTCCATTGGTCCGATCCAAAAATACTGGCCCTCCCGTTCACGGATCAAAGGGGGCGCACTTATATTTTAACGGCGGCGGGTTTCCATGTTTATGGCGATACGCTGGTTGCTTACTATGGAGAATATTCGCCGGAAAGAGCCCGTACGCGGCTGTTCGCCAGGAAAACGGCAGACGGTGAACACTGGAGCAGGGCCATTGACCTGCACATTCCGGTAAATCCAAATTTTGGTCCCGAACCACTGGCCAGCGGGAGGCTGGTCATCTGCGGGAATATCAGCTTTCCCTATACTGACGATCCCGAAGGAATTTCCGGCTGGAGGATGAGCAGTTTTTATCCGGATTCTTTATTTAAAGAAGATAACCCCGGCACTTTTGAGGCTCCGGCAAAAAAATCAGGCCTCCCTCCTTTATGTGAGGCTTCATTTTTTCAAACCGATGACGGCATCGTCCATGCGCTGCTCCGGGCTACCGGTGATGGATGGAAGGGCCGTTTATGGCTCACGGAAAGTATCGATAATGGCTCTCATTGGTCCTTCCCCTCTGAAACCGCTTTTTCCGACAACGACAGCAAATTCCATTTCGGGCGACTGCCAGACAAACGGTTTTACTATGTCGGCAATCCGGACACCTTGCACCATGATCTTCGCAATCCGCTGGTGCTGGCGATCTCCCATGATGGTATACATTTTGATCAGCAGTATATCATTGCCAGCAGTCTGTATAAACTTAAAAAACAGGGCCTGTGGAAAGAAGGACAATATGGTTACCCGCATTCCATAATAGACAATGGCTATCTGGTGATCATTGTATCGCGCCAAAAAGAAGCCATTGAGATTTTCAGGATTAATCTACATGAATTAAAAAAGTAAAATCATGCAAAAGATCACTCCTTTCTTATGGTTCAACAACAAACCTACTCAACTCCTTTTACGAGCGTTTGAATGGTATAGATGGATTTGGATGCCGTGATAAACAGCATATTCCTCTTCTTTCCGCCAAAACAAACATTGGCTGTCCATTTTTCAGGAATCCCGATGTGTTCAATTTTTTTTCCATTGCGGTCATACACGGTTACCCCATTCCCGGTGATGTAAATATTGCCGCGGTCATCAATAGTCATTCCATCAGAAGCTTCATTCATGAATAGCTGCTTATTTTTTAACAGACCGTTTGACATGATCTCATACCGGAATGTTTTTCCCAACCCAAAATCGGCGACATACAGGAATTTCCCATCCGGAGTTCCCACAATGCCATTGGGTTTCACCGTTCCGCTGTCCACCAGTATCAACTCTTTTTTATGGACGGGTAAATAGTATAATTTTTCACCACCCAATGCTGAATCCGCCTTTTTCCTTGTCCAATAATCGCGCTGGTAATAAGGATCTGTAATATACATATCCCCGTTGGGAGCAATCCACAGATCATTGGGCCCGTTCAGGGTATGCCCCCTGTAATCTTTGATCAGAACGGTTATTTTACCTTTCGGATCAATCGACCACAACTGGTTATTTTCATCGGCACAACTGATGAGATTGCCGTTTGCTTCAAAATACATCCCGTTGGAACGGCCGGTTTTATCTAAAAAAACTGAGAGTTTTCCCCGGATATCGTATTTCCATATTTTGTTGTTGGGCTGATCGGTAAAAAAGATATTTCCTTCTTTGTCCACAGCCGGCCCCTCCGTAAAACCAAATCCGCTATCGATCAATACGGGAACGGTTCCGGGGGAAAGAATGCCAGAACCTTTATTTTGTCCCACCAAAACTGTTGTGGAAAAAAATAAAACAAAAGACACAATTATTTTGCCGCTGGTTACTTTCATTTTTTACAGGCGTTTTGAATCTTCATGATCTGTTCAGTTTGATTTCAGCCCCCGGTTCTCGAGCATCGGCCCTATTTCCGGATCGCGTCCGCGAAAGTCCCTGAACATTTTAGCCAGGTCCAACGTATTGCCCCGGGACAGGATCATATCGCGGAAACGCTGTCCGTTTTCGCGGGTCAGGCCCCCGTGTTCCCTGAACCAGGAGAATGCATCGTCATCCAGCATTTCCGTCCACAGGTAAGCATAATATCCGGCAGCATAGCCCAGCGACCAGATATGAGAGAAATAACTCGACCGGTACCGGCTCGGTACCTGCGGAAGATCCAGGTGCGCCTGGTGAAGAGCGGACACTTCAAAGGAATCTGCGTCCTGTAAAGGAGCATCTGCAGACAGTTCATGCCATTTCATATCAAGACTTGCCGCCGCTAATAGCTCAGTCACCATATAGCCC
>DASRLM010000238.1:0-7132 GCA_035648455.1 Puia sp.
GGCGGACATATTAAACTGCTGATCCCTTCTGCACTGGCCTGGGGATGTCAGGGCTCCGGCAACTCGATCCCATCGAATGCTCCGGTATATTTTGATATTTACCTGCTGGATGTAAATTAATATTCCATAACTTAGGTTGCGTAGTCAACACGTACAGCTCAATGAAAGTTAAAAAAAACAATTCCAGGAGAGATTTTCTGAAATCTTCGGCTCTGGCGGCCGCCGGATGGATGATAGTTCCAAGACACGTATTGGGCCGGGGTTTCACGGCACCCAGCGATAAACTCAATATTGCCGGCATCGGCGCGGGCGGAAAAGGGAAAGGTGACTTGTTTGAATTTTCAAAAAGCCCGCTGGTAAACATCGCTTACTTATGTGATGTGGATGATCGTCAGATACAAACCTCGGTAGAACGTTTTCCGAAGGCCAAACGGTATTATGATTTTCGCGAAATGCTGGCAAAGGAACACAAGCACATTGACGCCGTTTCCGTTTCCATACCGGACAATTGCCACGCGGTGGCCGCCATCGCTGCGATGCAACTGGGAAAGCATGTGTATGTTCAAAAGCCGATGACCCACGATATTTATGAGGCGCGGATGCTAACGGAAGCGGCTAAACGATATAAAGTGGTTACCCAGATGGGCAACCAGGGTTCTTCGGGAGACGGGGTAAGGACCATGCAGGAATGGTATAATGCCGGTACCATTGGCGATGCCACGGCCATCCATGTATGGACCAACCGACCCGTATGGCCGCAGGGATTCGGAACCCCGAAAAGCTCCGAGCCTGTTCCTCCTGAATTAAAATGGGATCTCTGGCTCGGACCCGCTAAGGATGAATCCTATCATAAGGAATATGTTCCCTTTAGCTGGCGCGGGTTCTGGGCATTTGGTACCGGTGCCCTGGGCGATATGGGTTGTCATTTAATTGATCCTGCTTTTAAAACCGTCGGACTCGGATACCCTTCGGAAGTGGAGTGCAGCGCGGTGGCGCTGATGGAGAAAATGTGGACGGCCTCTTATTTCCCGGAAAGCTGTCCCCCCGCTTCTAAAATTATTTTAAAATTCCCCGGACAAAACGGAAAACCGGATGTAAAGATGTACTGGACAGATGGCGGCATACTTCCGGAAAGGCCGGAAGAACTGGGACCCGACGAATTGTTTGGGGATAATGAAGGCAGCGGCGTGCTGATCATCGGAACAAAAGGGAAAATGATGTGTGGCACCTACGGGAAAAATCCTACGTTGTTACCGACCTCTAAAACCAAAGAAATGCATGTTCCGCAAACCCTTGCCAGGGTTCCCGAGGGGCATTATCTGCAATGGGTCAATGCCTGTATAGCGGGTTATGGCCGCAAGGAACTGAGTTCTTCCTTCGATTATGCAGGTCCGCTCACGGAAACCGTTCTGATGGGCAATCTGGCCCTGAGAAGCTGGTATGTAAAAAATGGTGACCATTTCCCCGGAAGAAAAAAATTGCTCTGGGATGCGGCTAATATGAAGATTTCCAATTTTGATGAGGCTAATCAGTTTGTGCGGAGAGAGTATAGGGCGGGATGGTAATAATAAAAGGTTGACGGTTGACGGATGACCGACTTTAGGTGCGAATTCGCAATAAAAGACCGTCAACGGTCATCCGTCAACCGTCAACTCTTTCTTCAGCTCATCGCAATTTCATTTTTCGAAAAAGATTCGAAAATATCCAGCATTAATCCGTTTCGCAATGAACCGGATTCGGAAAGATCAGAGACCCAGAAACTGATTTCAAAATTGACGGCATTGTTTGCAAAAGAATCTACTGTTACTGAGGGTGGGGGATCTTTCAGCATTTTATCATTTTTCTTTAACTCCGCTTCGATCAGGTCCCTGGCCTTTTTGAAATCCGATTTATAGGGGATGGCAATCAGGAAATGCACCCGCCTGTTCCTGTTGTGCAAAGTCCAGTTAATGAGCTGCTGAGATAACAGGTCGCCGTTCGGAATGATGATGTTGGCGCCTTCTCCGTTATTGATTTTGCTGGATCTTACCCCAATCTCCTGCACGGTACCTGTTTTTCCGGCTATCTCAATGGTGTCCCCGATCTGAATCGGCCTTTCGAAGGCAATGATAATTCCGGACACCAGGTTATTCACGAGATTCTGCAAACCAAAGCCTATGCCCACACCCAGGGCGCCAAGCAGGATCGAAATTTTGTTGATGGGTATGCCCGCGGCTGCTATGGCGATCAAAAATCCGGCGGTCCAGATAGTGATCCGCACGATCAGCGCCAGGGAACCCAGCTTGCTTTTTTTATGGATGCCCGCCTGCCTGTTCTGATCAAAGAAAAAGCTTACAAACTGCGACAAAATCGAAGAGACCCATATCACCAGCAGGAAAACAACAAGGCTGGAATAGCTAAAAGCAAAACTCCCGATGGTCCGGTTCTTATTAAAAAAATAATCCAGGAAACGATACACATCATCATAAAAGGTAAGGTCCCGGAGTATCGAAAATGACCAGGCCAGTATCGTCGCTATCCAGAGTATCCTTCTGAGTTTGCTTTTCAGATCTACAAAATTCAGGAATGCGGAGAAGCGGTTGTTGCTGTAGGCTTCCGACTGGATATAGACGGCATCCACCAAAATGGCGGAACACACTTTCAGGGTAACGGCCAGCACCAGGCTGTCAATGGCGGTGATGGCGAAAAGTTTGGAAAGCGTCAGCCGGCCGGTAAAATTGCATCCCATGGAAAGGCAAATCAGAATCAGTGTAAAAGAGGCTACCCATGGTCGGGCGGGTGAATCTTCCAGGTTCCGGAAAAGGAACGTTTTTTTCCGCAGCATCAGCAAACATAAAATGATCAGCGCGAGGCTTCCAGCCATCAATCCCCATCTTTCTCCCCAGGCAGAATCAAGCAACAGGTCGTCAATGGCAAATGATATCCAGATCAGAGAAAGACAAAGCCAGATCCATTTGCCCGTTTTGGTCAGATAGGGATTAAGTAGGAAGCCCAGGGCCAGCAGCCTGCACAGCCCGTTGATGTGCATGTACATGGCCGGTGTTCCTGCATATAAGTAGGAGCCGTAGGTAAACAGCAGGAGCAGGCTCGATATCCATACCGAATGTTTTAAAAACCTGACATTATTTAAAATGGTTTCGGTGTCCTTATCTTTTTTTATATGATGGAGGTTGATGATGAACCAGATCAGCAAAACGATCCAGATGATGATGTTAATGGAACGGGTATCCCAGGTAGTTACCATAAAAATGCTTACCACCCGGAACGACCTGATCAGGGCATCGGTAACTATGGCCCACAGGGATGAATCATAATCCGACGCCGATGCAATCAGCAGGGGTGCCTCTTCCTGTTTCCACATGCCGGTCCGCAACTGGTTCAGCCGGTATTGGATCTCGGACTTCAGGTCCCTGACCAGCAGATTATTGATGGAAACCCGGTTCCGGAGGGTATTGATCTTGATGATGGCCAGGTGTTGCAGGGAGTCCAGGGAAAGCGACCGGTCATATACTATTTTCATCTCTCCCTGCAGGATGGAATCCAGCGCAGCATTTAACAGGGTTGAGTCGTGTTTGATCTGCCGGATGTGATCATGGTTCTTGTCCATTTCCTGGCTGAACCCATCCAATAAATTCTGCCAGTCTACCAGCCTCTCCTGGGATTCATCCAGGAGAACGGAAGCGGTATTGAGGTTGCGCAGATTCAGCAGGTCGTCATTTCGTTCGAGCCGGTTATGGAAAAAATTAAGCCCCCGCTCCATGCCCGATAAGGCTTTCAGTATACCCGCGGTGTCCAGCTTGCGCTCGAGGAAAGATTCAGCGCGGTTTAGTTTAAAAGAATAAGACTCCACCTTGTTTACCATGTTGGGCACCGTGGTGTCCTTGATCTCTGCTTCCTGAAGGAGGGAATCAGACAGCCTGGAATTCATGTCCAGTAGGGCACTGTCGTCTTTTTTACGGTGATGTACACGTTTTTTTGCCTGGGCCAGTCCCGCGCTGCAACAGACTGTCAGGGCCACCAGGCAAAGAAAACTTTTAGCCCGGATCATTTCAGGCATCATAATGCTGATTTAGGCGCAAATTACGGCAACGGTAGCTTGTGCAGGTCACAAAAGGCATTTTTCATGCCAGCTCTCAGTCATTCAGCATCCTGGAGAGCATGAGCAGTTCGGTCTTTTTGTACAAATTGGATTCATTATCGAAGCATTTGCTGAATTCATCCAGCAGGGTCTGGATGATGTGGATGTGATTGACCGGTTTGAAATGAATCGGAGACGGGGTTACCGCAATGCGCGTAAAATAATTATTGACATCCTTATGGGTAAAAACCTGTCCGCTCATGGGGTCAATAAAAAACTCGATCCGGTCCTGCGGATCTTTCGTAAACGCATCCTCACTGTAATCCGGTTTAATGTAAGCAAGCACGAACTGGCGTGGTACATTGATGGCTTTTACGGGGATGTCAAGCAACTCGCACAGCAGCAGGTAAACAATGCCATTGATGATGGTATTTCCCCTTTTGGTTTCTATCAGTTTATTGATCAGGAATTCCTCGGGATGCTGGTATCCCACTTCGGTTCCTTTCAGGTTGTAGTACCCGTATATGATACTGGTCAGCACATTGATCTGCTCCAGCGGCGTCAGGTAACTGTTGAGCTCGAGCCATACATTGCGTCTGAGCTTTTCCATTTCCTGAAGAACAGAACCGGTGCCGAGATCCGGATATTGAAATTTGGACACCAGCAGGGTTGCCGTGAGCAGGTCCTGGTAACTGCTGCCCTTCCACCGTTGGAAGTCTTCTGTCAGATCCCGGTAATGCAAGCGGTGAATAAGCATTTCTATCCTTTCCTGGATGGTGGACAGCATGGTATTTTCCCAAAGGTATTCGAGGTTGGGAATGATGCCCCTTCCATAGCTGATGATGCGGTCGCTGATAGTGGTGAACACTTCTTCGTCAGGATCATCAATAAGATGAAACAAAGCTTTAATTTCTCTGGATTCCTGCATGGGGTGGATGTTTTATCTTCAGGCGGTATACAGCCGGGATAACGGCGATGAATATCGCAGAAGTTAAAAAAACGGCAATGACAATCTTATCCACAAACGCCTTCCGGGTGTTTATTTCATGGATGGACCGTCATCCTTTGTATTGGATAACGATGGAATGTGAAAAATCTTATGAGGATTTCTTTTTCCGGGGAACTCTTTTCGGCGGGTTGGCCTTCACCTCTTCGATGATGGCCTTGATTTCAGGGAGCTCAAGCGTTTCTACATGTTCCTGTTTTTCCTTAGGGATCTTGTAATTGCGCAAACCCTGTTTTATATAGGGTCCGTAGGGCCCCCGGAGGAGTTGTATCTTTTCTTTTTCAAACACTTTAATGGTACGTTGCTGCTTCGCGGCCCTTTTTTCCACAATGATCGGTGTGGCTTCTTCGAAACTGATGGTGTAGGGATCAAATTCCTTTCCCAGGGAAAAGAACATTTTGTCGTGCGCGATATAAGGACCGAACCGGCCAATGTTCACCGCAACTTCATTTCCCTCAAACAACCCGAGGTTCCGGGGAAGCCGGAATAATTCCATGGCTTCGTCCAGGCGGATGGTTTCTATGCTCTGGGTATTTTTTAATTTGGCAAACTTTGGTTTCTCTTCATCATGCTGTTCCCCGATCTGTACCATGGGTCCGTAACGGCCCATGCGGGCAATCACTTTTTTGCCGGTTACCGGATCCTTGCCCAGTTCCCTTTCACCACTGATCCTTTCTGCTTTTTCAATGGTATTATCCACGTCTTTCTTAAAAGGCGTGTAGAATTCATCGATCATGTTGTTCCATTCCAGCTTGCCATTGGCCACTTCATCAAATTCGGCCTCGATACGCGCCGTGAAATTGTAATCCATGATGTCGTCAAAGTAGAGCTTCAGAAAATCGGTCACAACCAATCCCAGATCCGTGGGGAACAATTTGGATTTTTCCGCTCCGGTGGTTTCCTGTTCGGTTATTTTATTAACCGTATTGTCTTTCAGTTTCAGGATCCTGAAATGCCGGATCACCCCTTCTTTATCGCGTTTCTCCACATAACCCCTTTTTAATATGGTGGAAATGGTGGGGGCGTAGGTGGAGGGCCGGCCAATGCCAAGTTCTTCCAGTTTTTTAACCAGCGATGCTTCGGTATACCGGGGAAGCGGGCGGCTGAATCTTTCCGTTGCCCGCATTTCCACTAAAGGAAGCTGCTGCTTCACGGTGAGCGGCGGCAGCATGTCGTCCTGCTGCTCTTCTTCTGATATATCTTCATCATCCCGGTCTTCCCGGTAAACTTTTAAAAATCCGTCAAATTTCAATACCTCACCCATGGCTTTCAGTTCATCCATGTTGGTGGAAATCTGAATGACTGCCGTGGTTTTTTCCAGTTCGGCATCGGCCATTTGCGAAGCCATGGTTCTTTTCCAGATCAGTTCGTACAGACGGCGGCAATCTGCATCGTCCACACTCATGTTTTCGAAATACGTGGGCCGTATGGCTTCATGGGCTTCCTGTGCATTTTCATTTTTATTTTTGAAAGCCCGTTGCTGATAATATTTCTTTCCAAACTTGCTGCTGATCTCAGCCTTCAGGTTATCCATGGCCGTTTCACTGAGACTCACACTGTCGGTTCTCATGTAGGTGATATTACCGCTTTCATATAATTTTTGGGCGAGCAGCATGGTCCTGCTGACGGAATATCCCAGTTTGCGTGATGCTTCCTGCTGCAGGGTTGAAGTGGTGAAAGGGGCCGCAGGGGATTTCTTTCCCGGTTTTACCTGGATATCAGTAACGGTATATTGGGCGTTAATACAACTGCTGAGAAATGCTTCGGCACCGGTTTCCTGGGAGAACTTCTTGCCTTCGGCCTTAAACACCACGTTTTTGCCGGAGATATCCTTTGAAGTAAAAGAGGCTTCAATTTTAAATGTGCCGACAGGCGTAAAAGCGTTGATCTCCCTTTCTCTTTCTGCAATGATCCGAACGGCAACACTCTGAACCCTTCCTGCGCTGAGGTTGTTCTTCATGCTCATTTTCCGCCTGAGTACCGGGCTCAGTTCAAATCCCACAATGCGGTCCAGGATACGGCGCGCCTGCTGGGCATATACCAGGTTC
>DASRLM010000239.1:0-2664 GCA_035648455.1 Puia sp.
ATTATTCTCTATTCTCTTCATCTCCTTCGCGTAAAAACATAAGTATTCCTGCTTCTTAATAAATGTGACATAATACTTCGCCGCCCACATTCTGTGTTTTGGCATCTTTATCGGTCATCACTCCCTTTGAAGTGGATACAATAGCAATACCCAGTCCGTTTTTTACCCGTTTGAATTCAACAGGGCTGGCATACTGGCGCAGACCCGGACGACTTACCCTTTCCAGACTCCGGATGGCCGGCTCCTTGGTCTGGGGATCGTACTTCAGGGCAATCTTGATCACACCCTGTTTGTTGTCATCCTCAAATTTGTATTTCAGAATATAGCCCTTGTCGTATAATATTTCCGTCATACGTCTTTTCAGGTTAGAAGCAGGTATTTCCACGATCCGGTGATTCGCCATCTGCGCATTCCGGATTCTGGTCAGAAAATCTGCTATTGGATCTGTTACCATTTTTTATCAGTTAAATGCTTATTAATTTTTTTGTTGATGGTTGATGGACTTAAAATTAATCAATCTTACCATCAACTATACACCATCAACCGTCAACCTCTCTACCAGCTGGCCTTTCTCACCCCCGGTATTTTCCCCTGTAAAGCCATATCCCGGAAAACTCCCCTGGAAACGCCGAAATAGCGGATATATCCACGCGGCCGGCCGGTAATCTGGCAGCGGTTTTTCAAACGCACCGGTGACGCATTTTTCGGAAGCAGGTCGAGTGCTCTATAATCACCGGCAGCTTTTAATGCAGCCCGTTTTTCAGCAAATCTCGCAACGAGGACTTCCCGTTTTCTTTGTCTGGCTTTGACTGATTCTTTGGCCATGAACTTTTATTTATTAATTTGAACTCCGATTAAACTTTATTCTAAAACTCCTTCCTTCCCTCATTTCCACATCCTCCCATTTTCACATTATACAGCACCTTCTTTTTTCGCATTCTTAAACGGCATTCCCAGTTCTTTCAACAATTCGTAGGCTTCTTCATTCGTTTTTGCCGTGGTTACAAAAGTGATGTCCATACCGGTGATTTTATTCACCTTGTCAATATCCACTTCCGGAAAGATGATCTGCTCGGTGACGCCCATGGTGAAATTGCCGCGGCCGTCAAATGATTTCTCGTTCACCCCCTTAAAATCACGTACCCGGGGGAGCGCAGCAGACACCAGGCGATCCAGGAACTCATACATTTTTTCCCTGCGCAGGGTTACCCTGGCTCCAATGGGCAGGCCCTTGCGGAGTTTGAAGTTGGAAATGTCTTTTTTGGAAATCGTTGATACGGCTTTCTGGCCGGTGATGGTGGTCAGTTCCTCGATGGAAATATCCACCAGTTTCTTGTCCGCCACTGCCCCATTGACACCGCGATTCAAACAGATCTTTTCCAGCTTAGGTGCCTGCATGACCGTTTTGTACCCGAATTTTTTCATTAATGCAGGTACTACGTCCTTTTTGTATTTATCTGCCAGGCGTGCAGAATATTTTGCTGTGCTCATTATTTAATTACCTCCCCTGATTTTTTTGCAATGCGAATGAGTTTGCCATTTTCCCGGGTGCGTTTCACCTTTGATGGTCCCCCGGACTTTGAATCCCAGAGCAGCACATTGGATATATGCACCTTGGCTTCAATTTTCAAAATACCCCCTTTGGTATTCTGAGCAGAAGGTTTGCTGTGTTTGGTAACGATATTCACCCCTTCCACCAGCACGCGGGATTCATCCGGAAATACTTCCAGCACCTTGCGTGATTTTTTAAGGTCTTTATCATCACCGGAAATAATCACCACCTTGTCCCCTTTTTTAATATTGAACTTCGGTTTAAATCTGTTGTTCATTTTTCTCTTTTTACGCTGAACGATTTACATATTATGTTATCCGCTCCAAAAATTATTAATCCAAATTATACTGATGCTGCATCTCACACTTCACACGCAATGCGCCATTGTCCAAACTCAAAGCACTTCCGGCGCCAACGAAATGATCTTCATATATCCCTTGTCGCGGAGTTCCCTGGCCACCGGCCCGAAAATGCGGGTACCGCGGGGTTCATCACTGGTGGTCAGCAATACCACGGCATTGTCGTCGAACCGGATGTATGAACCGTCTTTGCGGCGCAATTTATTTTTGGTTCTCACGATCACCGCTTTGGTTACTGTCCCTTTCTTAATGCCACCTGCAGGCAGGGCATCTTTAACAGTCACTACAATCTTGTCGCCTATCCTGGCATAATCCTGTCCGCTGTTTCCCAGTACCCGGATGCACAATACTTCCTTGGCACCACTATTATCTGCAACGTTAAGTCTGCTTTCCTGCTGAATCATTTCAATACGATTTAAGATTTACGAATTATTTCGCTTTCTCTACGATTTCCACCAGGCGCCAGCGCTTGGTTTTACTGAGCGGACGGCTTTCCATGATCCGCACCACATCCCCGATGCTGCATTCGTTCTTTTCGTCATGGGCATGAAACTTCGTCGTTTTCTTCAGGAACTTACCGTAGATCGGATGTTGCACTTTCCTTTCAACAGCAACCACAACGGTCTTATCCATTTTATTGCTGCTGACAACTCCCGTTCTCGTTTTCCGTAAATTTCTATCTGGCATATACGCTTATTTGAAAATTTGAAATCAATGTGAAATGTGCTGATGTGAAAATGTGCTGATTATAAC
>DASRLM010000240.1:0-13835 GCA_035648455.1 Puia sp.
CAGTTGTGCCTTCCGGTTGCTGTCGTCACCGGCAGCCGCCAGCGATGTTTCCAACTGAAAAAGAATAAAGTCTTTTTTGTTTTCAGCAATGAGATCCAGGAATGCCGCGGCCCCCATTTTACGAACGTAACTGTCGGGATCTTCCTGGTTTGGAATCAGCACCAGCTTAACCTGCAGGCTTTCTTCAAATGCCAGGTCCATCCCCCTTTGCGCCGCTTTTATTCCGGCGGCATCGCCATCATACAATATGGTCAGGTTGGAGGTGTATTTTTTAATGAGTCTGAGTTGGTCCGGAGTGAGTGAAGTGCCCCCGCTGGCCACTACATTTTCGATGCCGGCCTGATGCAGGGATATGACATCCGTATATCCCTCCACCAGTAAACATTCATCCAGCTTGTCGATGGCCTGACGGGCAAAATAGGAACCGTACAGGATTCGGCTTTTAACATAGATCTCATTTTCCGGGCTATTGATGTATTTGGGCGCCCGGTCGTTGTTTCTGATGATCCTGGCGCCAAATCCGGCAATTTTTCCGGTTTGATTGTGGATCGGAAAAATGATACGGCCCCGGTAATTATCAAATGGCTTTCCATCCCGCCAAACCACCAATCCGCTCTTCTGAAGTATTTCCGGATTATACTGCGCAGCCAGCGCCTCCCTGGCGAAGCTGTCTGGCGAAGACGGATCGTAACCGAGTTGAAATTTCCGGATGGTGTCGTCGCGGAATCCGCGTTCCTTTAAATAGGAATAACCGATATGTTGTCCTTCTTCACCCTGAAGCAGCTCGTCCGTGAAGAATTGCCGGGCAAATCCGTTGAGGATATAGAGACTGTCCGCTGTTTGTTGCTGGATTTTTGCTTCGGGGCTGCTTTCGGATTCCTCGATCTCCACATTGTATTTGCCGGCCAGCCATTTCAGGGCCTCCACGTACGAATATTTCTCGTGTTCCATCAGAAAGCTGATGGTATTGCCACTGCGCCCGCATCCGAAACATTTAAAGATCTCTTTGGCCGGAGATACGGTGAAAGAGGGTGATTTTTCGTTATGAAACGGACAAAGACCGAGGTAGTTGGCCCCCCGTTTTTTAAGTTTTACAAAACCGCCGATAATTTCCGTGATGTCAATGCGGCTGAGGATCTGTTGTATGGTTTGCGGAGAGATCACTTAAATAATTATGGTTTCTTAATGCTTTCAGGTTTAGCTTATACAGGACCGCGGTGCCGGTAATCAAAGGTAACCACAAGCGGAATTCCGCCAGGATTCCTACAAATATAATCATTACCACATAGGGCAGGCTGAGCACCAGGAAACTGCTCACCAGGTTCCTGTTGTCCTTGTCCACCGATGCTTTTAACATCATATAAAATATGATCACTGTCATCAGCAGGCCCATCGCGGTAGAAGGCTTCAGGTTGAAATTTTTAAACAGCGTGCTGCTTTCCAGCATTTGCATGGAATGATGGTTCACGAAAATACGCAGGCCGAGGTAGGCTGTTAAAAAACAAAAACAGGGTAGCATCATTTTTTTTATCCACGATGGCGTAACCCCGTAAACCATAAAATAAACCGATGCCATCAGGCTTAAAATAAGCGCGGAAGACTCCCGGACCAGGGTGGCTATGATGATCAGAAGGCAGGTGAAAATATAGTATATCCGCTGATGGGTAAAAAAATATTTCAGGAAAACGCCAAAGCTGAACACTTCAAAAAAAAGGCCCGCCACATCGTAAGGGTTAGGTACGAATTGCGAAACAGCAACCATCAGTTGCAGCAGGACCGTGGTATAGCATTTGGCAGATTCACTCATGCTGAATAAATGCTCCGAGTCAAATAGATAAAGCAGGCCCAGCGCCAGCAGCATGGCAAAAAAAGCATTGATGATGAAATAGGACATATAAAACAGGTCGTCTGCCTGGTCATCCAGGGCTAACAAACGTTTTCCATAGATCTTATTTTCCTTTAGGGAAGCCGCAGATTTATTTGTTTTCAGCAGGTGATACACCCATAGCTGCAATTCGGTTCCTGCTATGCGGTATTTAAAAACGGAACTTCCGTAGAAGGTTCGAAACCCGTTTTCCGAAAATACACCCGGCTGATAATTCGGCGTAAACCGGTAATACATGATATATTGGATAAGCAGGGGAAATAAAATGCCAATCAAAACATACCGGATAATGGAAGTCCGCTTCATTTTTATCAGGGGTTTTGTACTAAGATAGCTCAATGAAGCTCCTTCCGGAAATTAAAAAACCGGATTCCGTTTGTGTTTTAGTTGGGATATTTGCTGCAATAAATATTTTGTAGAACCCGCTTTGCCCTATGGCTGAATATTTTATGTCCGTTGAAAATCTGACCGTTCATTTAGCCGGTTCACCCGTATTGCAGGATATCCGTTTCCTGATCGGGCCAGGGGAACAATGGGCCGTACTGGGCCCTTCAGGCAGCGGGAAAACGGTTCTGGCCCATACGCTGGCCGGAAAACATTTTTACCGGGGCAGTATATCTGTTCCCGGGGAAACCACGGTATCATTTCAGGAAAAAGTATTTGTTGTAGAACAGCAACATCATTTTAAGGATCTGAAAAATCAATCCGATTTTTATTATCAGCAGCGGTACAATTCATTTGATGCAGCAGGGACCATCACCGTTGCCGAAGATCTGCAGGCTTACCGCGGGGGTGCCGCAGGAACTTTTCATTCCGGAGAGCTTATCGATCTGTTTCAGATACGCGGTTTGGTGGCGGAGCCCCTGATCCAGTTATCCAATGGGGAAAACAAAAGACTGCAGATCGTAAAGGCGCTGCTGACAGATCATCGGCTGCTTATCCTGGATCAGCCCTTTACAGGTCTTGATGCAGCAGGAAGAAAACAGTTATCCGAAATTCTGGATCAGCTGAGTCAACAGGGGGAACAGATGATCCTGATTACCTCCGCGCGGAATATTCCATCCTGTATAACCCATGTACTGGTTTTGCAGGATGGCCGGGCGGTGGTTACCGGCCCACCGGCGGATATATTGAAATATGAACCGGGTTCCATCCGGGAGCCCGATAAGAAATTCCCTTCAGCGGTCAGCTTCACCCATCCGGATTTTGAATACGCGGTCCGCATGGTGGATGTCAATATCCGCTATGAAGAAAAATCCATTCTCCGGTCCATCCACTGGGAGGTTAAAAAAGGATCCTGCTGGAGCCTGTCCGGGCCCAATGGCGCGGGTAAGTCGACCCTGCTCAGCCTGATCACCGGCGATAATCCCCAGGCTTACGCCAATGAAATTTATTTGTTCGACCGCAGAAGGGGAACCGGAGAAAGTATATGGGAAATCAAACAGAAGACCGGTTTCCTTTCCCCCGAACTCCATTTATATTTCGACCGTTCGGCCACCGCTTACCAGACGCTGGCATCCGGGATCTGGGATACCATTGGGTTGTTCCGTCAGTTATCGGACACGCAACACGAACTGGTCATGGAGTGGCTCGGTTTTCTTGATCTGGTTCCTTACCGGAACCGCTTATTAAACAGTCTGCCGGCGGGCATCCAGCGAATGTTGATGCTCGGCCGTGCCATGATCAAGACGCCCCCGCTGCTGGTTTTGGATGAACCCTGTCAGGGACTCGATCCGGAACACATCTGCCGGGTTAAAAACATGATCACCCGATATTGCCGTCATTATCAGGCCACCCTGATCTATGTGAGCCATTATACGGAGGAACTCCCGTCCTGCATCCGGCATTTCCTGCGGCTGGAAAAGGGATCTGTAGTATAAGTAATTGATAATCAGCTGTGTTTTCGCTAAGAATAAATACCTTTCCCTAAGGGGTGTAAAAACCTTAACCGGATTATGAAAATCAGTAAATTTGCTTACACCTGTAGTTTTTCTGCCTACTACCCAAATTCTCCTGCAGGTTGAGTTTTAATACTTCCCATTAATTCCGAACGTTCCGACTACGATCACTTATTAAAACTTGTGTAGTATGTATTCTTATGCCCTGTTAGAAAAAAATTGTTACTACCTCATTCAGGAAACCGAAGAGTCACCGGTGAGTCTGATTAAGGTGCATCTGGAAACCGAACAGTGCATGTATGTTTCCAAATATCAGGACGAACCGGCCATTGAGTGGAAAAAAAAGGGGGATCCGATATTTGATATTCTGGAACTCGTTAGCGACGATAAAATAAAAGACTGGGAGTCGATTTATAACGACAACCAGGGAACTTATAATTACGAGGAAGACGAGGATTAATACAGGTTGACTTCTTTCCACGGGGGACTGGCATACCGCCAGAACCCGTATGAAATAAGGCCGTTGGCCATGGTGATGCTGAGGTAATTGATGAAAGTCACATAAGGCAATGTGACCGTGCTGAAGTTGATGTAGTTGAAAATATAAATGACCGTAAAGAGCCCATAATAAAAAATAAATCCGGCGTTCACAAAAGCCATTACATTTTCAAAAGCCGTATGCTTCATTTTTTGGAAAAAAACACTGATCCCCCAGATGTTCAGTATCAGGCTGATTAAGCTGCCCAGGCCGATTATCGGCGTATTGGAATCAAAATTATATCCCTTCCAGGCGATCATGCCTATTTCAAAAAGCAGGAACCCGATCAGTAAATGACGGAAAATTTTCTTTTTGTAGGCAAAATAAAATATCAAAAGGATCAGCGGAGTATCAACCAGATTATACATCAGGGTGATGTCGTTGCTTACGGACCGGTACCACTTCCAGCGAAAAATTTCAGGCGTATAGGTTATCCCGTTGACCAGCCAGAAAAAAGCAACTAAAAAATAGGATTTGTCCGGCGCCAGGCGTTTCAACCAGAAAAGCACCATGGGGATAAAGCACAGCCCGATCGCAACGATAGAGATCAGGAGGTTCAGAACAGGTAACAGGCCCGTTTTCAAAGGTAAGAGTTTAGGTTATAATAGCGTTGAAACCGCTTGTTTTAGTATGGGTATAATTACTTGGTTTTATACTCAAATTACGCAGCCCTTACACCCGTATAATAGCTGTAAAATCCGGTAAATCAATTTAATAAGAGATATATTATGCACAATCGTGCGTAATTTATGAAGCCGGGGAGCAAATTCATTTTCCTATATTTGCGCGCATCTTTATGGCAGAAAACAAGCAGCATTTATTTGAATATACGGAGGAATCCATCCGTTCGCTGGACTGGAAGGAGCATATTCGTCTCCGTCCGGGTATGTACATCGGAAAACTGGGAGACGGCAGCAGCGCCGACGATGGTATCTATGTTTTGGTAAAGGAAGTGGTGGACAATTGCATCGACGAATACACCATGGGATATGGAAAACAGATTGACGTGACTATTGAGGATAAACTGGTGACCGTCCGGGATTTTGGCCGTGGCATCCCCCTGGGCAAAGTGGTGGACGTGGTGAGTAAGATCAATACGGGGGCCAAGTACGACAGCAAGGCCTTTCAGAAGGCCGTGGGATTGAATGGGGTGGGGATCAAGGCTGTGAATGCCCTCAGTCAGTCTTTTACGGTTACGGCTTTCCGGGAAGGAAGGGAAAAGAAAGGCGAATTTTCAAGAGGCAACCTGATTAAAGAGTATAAAGAGGGAAAATCAGGTGAACCGAATGGCACCCTGGTTCAATTCGTTCCCGATGAATCCATTTTTAAAAACTTTCATTTCATTACGGAATATCTGGATAACCAGTTCTGGAACTACTGTTATCTGAATGCCGGTCTAACCATCCAGTATAACGGCCATAAATACCTGTCGAAGAACGGCCTCCTGGATCTGCTGAAGCGGCGGACCAATGAAGATGAACTCTGTTATCCGATCATTCACCTGAAAGGGGAAGATATTGAAGTGGCCATCACCCACAACAATGATTATGGGGAAGAAATCTTCAGTTTCGTAAATGGCCAGTACACTACCCAGGGAGGAACCCATCAGCAGGCATTCCGGGAAGCATTTGTAAAAGTGATACGGGATTTTTACAAGAAAGATTATGATGCATCGGACATCCGCCAAAGCATTACGGCGGCGGTTTCCGTGCGGGTAGTGGAACCGATATTTGAATCCCAGACCAAAACCAAGCTGGGCAGCCAGTACATGCAGGAAGGCGGCACGAGCATGAAGAATTTTGTGCATGACTTCCTTGCGCAGGAACTCGATAATTTCCTGCACAAAAATCCATCGCTCGCAGATGCGATGAAAAAACGCATCGAAAGAAGTGAAAAAGAAAGGAAAGAATTATCCGGTATCCGCAAACTGGCCAATGAAAGGGCAAAAAAAGCCAATCTGCACAATCGCAAGCTCCGGGACTGCCGGGTACATTATAATGAAGAATCCAACGGGAAGGATAAAAACCTGATCGCGGAAAAGCAGAAAGAGAGCACCATCTTCATTACAGAAGGAGATTCCGCCAGCGGTTCCATTACCAAGGTACGCAATGTGGAAACACAGGCGGTATTCAGTCTCCGGGGGAAACCGCTCAACTGTTTCGGACTCACCAAAAAAGTGGTTTATGAAAACGAAGAATTCAACCTGCTCCAGCACGCTTTGAATGTGGAAGACGGCATTGAGGGGCTGCGTTATAACAATATTGTTTTTGCCACGGATGCCGATGTGGACGGTTTGCATATCCGGCTGTTGCTGATGACCTTCTTTCTGCAGTTCTTTCCCGACCTTGTGAAGAACAATCACGTATACATACTGGAGACGCCGTTGTTCCGCGTGCGGAACAAACAGGAAACTATTTATTGTTACGATGAAAAGGAAAAACAGGCGGCCATGAAAAAGCTGGGCACCAAACCGGAGGTCACCCGGTTCAAAGGGCTGGGTGAAATTTCCCCGGATGAATTTGCGCGGTTCATCGGCCCGGATATGAAAGTGCAGCCCGTGATGATCATGCCCGAAACCCATATCCAGCAGTTGCTGGAATATTTTATGGGAAAAAACACACCGCAGCGTCAGGACTTTATTATAGGCAACCTGCGTTTGGAGATTGACAGGACGGAACAAAACGGATTGGTCGCATAAATATTTTTTTCATGTTTCATATTGTTTTTCAAACACGCGACGTGGAAGTAATAACAGCCGCGATGGATATGGATGAAGCGCTGGACGGTGAAATTGTGTCGATCACGGATGATTATTCGGTCGGCCCCATTGCCGGTCTTGAATCCCCGGAGGGTCTGGCCCTGCGCAAAAGCTGGTGGAACCAGCTGTTGACCGGCAGGGAACCACAGGATCAGGGAGCGGCCGGTGCAGCAACTGCAGATAATATAAAACTGCTGCAGATCCTGGATCGAATGCGCGAAGAGGAATTTGATCAGATCTGGATATGGGTTGCTTCCAACGCGCAGGACGTCAGCGGATATTACTGGCTCGTTTCCCGGTTGAATGCATTTGCGGGACGCATTTATGTTCTTTTCCTGAACAATCTTCCTTTTATCAATGATAAGGGCGCTGTTTTTTATCCTGTGTTGTTGTCTGACATTCCGCCAAGGGAATTCATCAAAGCTAAGAAACTGGCCAGGCCGGTCACGCCATCTGAATTTGAAATGGATCCGGACGAATGGACTAAACTGATCAGGGAAAATAAACCGGTGCGGATACTGGAAGGTGCCAAGAAACTGATTCAGCAGGAAGATGATTATTATGATCAGGCGCTGAAAAAATTCATCACTTCCGATTTTCAAAAACCATCCCGGATCATTCATCAGTTCTTATCCAGGTCCACGGTAAAAACCGGAGATGCCTTTTTATCCTGGCGTCTGCGGCAACTGACTGACCGGAAGGAGGTGGAACAGCAGGGTGAATTGTTGCGGATACCGATGGCGGCCGTGGGTGGAATTACAGAAACCGTATAATCGGGTTACAAATGGCTTCGCATGAAAATGAAAATAACCACGTTCTTCATCGCCGCGGCGATTCTGATTTATCTTAGTTCCTGTAATTCGGGGGCACCCGCCGGTCATGGTCCGGCAACAATGGATTCAGCAGCCATTGCCTCGGGAAAGGCAACCTTCAACCAGTATTGCGCGGGTTGTCATAATTTCAAACAGGACGGCATCGGTCCGCGGCTTGGTGGGATCACCGCACAGGTTTCGCCGGAATGGTTCCGGCAATTCATAAGCAATCCGCAAAAATTGATATCGTCCGGAGATCCCCGGGCGCGGCAATTGCTTAACCGGTACAAGCAGGGGATGCCTGCATTCTCCAACATCAAAGAAAATGAGGCGGATGCCCTGTATACTTTCCTGGAAACTCATGCAGGTGACGTTCAGCGTACGGGAAAAAACAATGGAAAAGAAATATCAGATCCTTTTCCAACTAAAATAGCCGTTTCTGACCTGGTGGTAAACCTGAAGTTGGTAACCCGGTTACCTCCATCCGTCGATTCGGGAAAACATCCGTTGGCCCGGATCACCAAATTGGATTATATACCGGGCACAAACCATTTATTTGTGGTGGATCTCCGGGGAAAACTCTATCGGCTCCAGCCAGATTACAAGCCGGTGTTTTATTTCGATATGGCGACGCAGAAACCAAAATTTATTCATGAACCGGGACTGGCTACGGGTTTCGGAAGTTTTGCTTTCCATCCCGGGTTTTTAAAAAATGGCCTTTTTTACACGACGCATACGGAATCACCCGGCTCCGGAAGAGCAGATTTTGGTTATCCGGATTCCATTAAGGTAACCGTGCAGTGGGTGCTGACCGAGTGGAAAGCGGACGATCCCCGGGCCGCTGTATTTTCCGGCAAGGGCCGTGAACTGCTGCGGATAAATATGGTGAGCGGTATCCATGGCGTTCAGGAAATAACTTTTAATCCTTTGTCCAAACCCGGCGACCCGGATTACGGACTCCTGTTTCTGGGTGTTGGCGATGGCGGAAGTGTTGAGAACGGGTATCCCTTCCTGACGCATGACCCGGGAAAAATATGGGGAACCATACTCCGCATTGATCCCGCTGGCAAGAACAGTGCCAATGGAAATTACGGGATCCCCGTCACCAATCCTTTTGCTGCTGGTCAGCATGGCCATGCGCTGGGAGAGATTTATGCTTATGGATTCAGAAACCCGCACCGCATCACCTGGAGCAGGTCCGGTATGATGCTGGTCACTAATATCGGCCAGACAAATATTGAATCGGTTAACCTTATTTTACCAGGACACGATTATGGCTGGCCCATAAGGGAAGGTGGTTTTGTTTTAGATCCTTATGGAGATTTAAATAAAATCTATGCCCTGCCGGCGAATGATGACCAGTATAAAATCACTTATCCCGTTGCTGCATTTGATCATGATGAGGGAAATGCTAATTCGGGAGGACTGGAATACGAAGGGAGAGCGATTCCGCAACTAACGGGAAAATATTTGTTTGGCGACATTCCATCGGGAAGGTTATTTTACATCAATGTCGCAGATATAAAACAGGGCAGTCTGGCCACTATAAAAGAATGGAAAATTAACCTGAACGGCGTTCCGGCCACCTTCCGGAAAATATTTGGGAATGAGCGGATTGATCTCCATTTTGGCCGGGATTCAAAGGGTGAAATATATCTGCTGACCAAATGGAACGGGGCGATTTACAAATTGGTGGGATTTTAATTATTTGTTATCATCTGTTAGTAAATCGTTATACTGGCTTTATCAGGCATCTTTTGTGCGCTGGAAACGTATATATAGTAAAAGCAGTGCGTTATGAAAAAGATGATGATCGTTTTATTGTCCCTCGGACTAGCCCTGGGTGCTTCCGCGCAGCGGGGCCACGGAGGCGGTTATTCCCACGGGGGTGGTTATTATGTCAGGCCAAACATTTCCATCGGGTTGGGTTATTATGCACCATTCGGGCCATATGGTTACTATTCCCCTTTCTACATGTATCCGTATGGTCCTTATTCAGGATTTCATTCGAAGCCATCCCGGCTTTCCATGAATATCCAGGACATCAAGAATGATTATGCTGACCGCATCTGGTCTGCCAAACACGATACCCGGGTATCGCACAAGGAAAGAAGGAAAAACATCCGTTCCTTAAAAAGAGAAAGGGATAAAGCCGTTCAGGATGAAATCATGAATTATTACAAATATCCGGATAGTCACAGCAGAAATCAGGATACCCGTTGAAGATAAGGTGGTTTTGAGTGTTCCGCGTACAGGGTAAACCGGTGCGCGGAATTTTTATTTGGCCCAGAATACGGAAACATCATCCGTTTGGTACAGGTTTTTTACCCAGCATTTTCATCATCCGGAAATGGGAGGCAACGGCTCCCGTCATGGTCCGGTATTCGTTGTAACGAATGTGGTAATTATTACAGGTCTGTTTCACGATGGAAGAGATGGCGGGATAATGCACATGGCTGACCCTGGGAAACAGATGATGCTCGATCTGGAAATTCAGTCCCCCTACAAACCAGGAAACAAATTTATTCCTGGGCGCAAAATTGGCTGTTGTCCGCACCTGATGGATGGCCCATTCATCTTCAATTTTCTGCGGTTCAATGCCTGGTGCAAATACAAATTCAGCATCTTCCACCACGTGGGCGAGTTGAAATACGAGGGCAAGTGTTAAGCCCATGGTAATGTGCATGCAGGTAAACCCAATGGCCCAGGCCTGCCAGCCGACGAAATGAACAGGTACGATAATATAAAATATGGCATACACCACTTTGCTCATCCAGAAAATGATATGTTCTTCCGCATCCATTTTCTGCAATGTGGTATTGTGGATCTTTCTTTTAAAATATTTATTGAAATCCATCATGGTCACCCAGGCAAAAGAGGAGATGGCATACACGAGCACCACGTAAAAATGTTGAAAACGGTGGGCCTTTACCCATTTCTGGGAGGGACACTGCCGCATCAGGGGGCTTTTGGCGATATCGTCGTCAATGCCATCGATGTTGGTGTAGGTATGGTGAATGATGTTGTGTTTGAATTTCCAGATAAAAGCATTCCCGCCGAGCAGGTTCAGGCTAAGACCCATCAGGGTATTCACCCAGGGCCTTTTGGAATAGGCGCCGTGACAGGCATCATGCATTATATTAAAACCGATACTGGCAAAAATGAATCCCAGCACCGTACAGAGCAGGATGCCCACTATCAGAGGGAAGTGAACCAGGAGCAGTAGCAAATAAATGGTCACTGCTGCGGGAACAAGTGTGGCCGTTTTAATGTACAGTTTCCAGTTTCCCGTTTTATTAATGTGGTTGGCAGAAAAATATTGATCAACTGAACGCTTTAATTCCTGGTGAAACGAATGATCTTTATTGCTGAAAGAAACTTTATACATGACAAGGGAAGATAAGTATTAGCTAAGGCAAAGGCCCTGATTGTTTTAAAGATACGCTAATTTTAACGTGTGGAAAAATGAAACCATCATTTGTTATGTTAAGTAATTCATTCATCCGGTAACGTTTTATAATGGGGATTATTTTGCCATATGAAACAAAGCCCGAATTTTGGCTCCGGGGCGCTGTCGATCACATACCGGCCTTGCTGCAACCCATTGCCCATGGCTTGTTGCAGGTTAGGGCGGAGGTCAATTCGCTGATGGTAAATTTTCCGGAGCACCGGTTATGGGTGCGGGTTGCGGGTTTGGCCGCACCCGGATTTCACCTGCAGCATATTCCCGGTGTGATTGACCGGCTCTTTACCTATGCCCGGGGAGAGCAGCTGAGTGAAAAGCAAATGACAAGACTGAAGGAAGAAGGTCAAAATGAAAACATGTCCTTGCCGGAACTTCTGGCCAGGCTGAATCGCCAGGTGGACAGCGCTATGGATCAACTGAGGGAAACAAAAGAAGGAACATTAACGAATGAGCGCCAGGTTGGAAGAAAGCGCGTTCCGGCAACGGTCATCGGGTTGCTTGTCCATGCCGCCGAGCACAGCATGCGACATACGGGTCAGCTATTGGTAACCATCCGGGTAGTATAGTGCCTTCCCTTCTGATATATTCCGTTTTTCATAAAAAAGATAATAGCAATATCTTTTATTTTATTAACTTAATACTGCTTTTACAATTAACTGCTGCCATAACGAATGCCATGCTATGGTCATAATATGAGAAAACAGAAAGATGACGATTGTGAAATATGGTCGCAATTTAAAAATGGCGACAAAGATGCTTTTGCCGGAATTTACCGGCTACACATCGTTCATCTCCTGAACTATGGTTCAAAAATCTGCAGGAATCAGGATATTTTAAAAGACACCATCCAGGATCTCTATGTTGAATTGTGGAATTCACGTAAAAATCTGACCCATGTTGATTCCGTTAAATTTTATCTGTTCAGGGCCCTCCGGTATAAACTGATCCGGGCCGAAAAAAAGCGCCGTCAACAAAGTCCTTTTGCCTCTGATTCTCCGGTCAGCACCTTTGGCCGCTTTGAGATTCCGGTAGAAACAATCATGATTGATAAAGAAATGCATGATTCCCGGATCAATTTATTACAAAAAGCGGTTAAGGCGCTCAGCAAAAGACAGCAGGAAGTAATTCAGCTCCGTTTTTACCAGGGCTTCTCCAATGACCAGATTGCAGATCTGATGAATATGAATTATCAGTCCGTCAGCAACCTGATGTACAGCGCGCTTTGCCGCATTAAGGAAAACCTGAAAACACCTGCATTTTCGGCAACCCTGGCTGCGACATTGTGTTTATTTTGCTGAACAGGGAAAAACCCACCTTTTTTTTGAGTATAAACAGGATATTGGCTACACTTCTTAGTAGAACAGCTTACAACGGGCTGCTTTACCAAAACCAACAATTATTCCGTGGAGAATTTTCAGAAGGGTATCCTGCCATTTTTCGACAATGATCTGTTCATTAAATGGGTAAACGACCCGGATAATGAATGCATGGCATATTGGGAAAAGTGGATGAAAGAGCATCCGGATCAGGTTGACACCATTTTACAGGCAAAAGACATCGCCCTGGATTTGCGGGAAGCAGAAAAACCTATAAATCCGGATGCGCTCTCTGAAGATATCTGGGCGAAAATTCACTCCCGCATTGACCCACCCCAAACAGTAATTTCCCTTTTTCAATCAAAACCCAAACGGGCATCTTACCGGATTGCAGCCTCGGTTGCCGGGTTATTACTGCTTACATCAGCAGCTTATTTTTTAGCAAATACCCGTATCCGGAAAGCGCCTGCTCAAAAGGTTACCGGTATATTAGAAAACAATACCCTGAAGCGGATCAACCTTACCGCACAGAATCAGGTGGTTTATCTGGTGGATGGTACCAAAGTAATCCTGCAGCCGGAATCATCCATCAAATACACGGTTTTTCTTCAAAAGGATAAACGGGAAGTTTATCTGAAGGGTAATGCATTCTTTGAGGTGGCCAGGGATCCTAACAGGCCCTTTTATGTGTATGCGAACGATATTGTATTAAAGGTACTGGGAACCAGCTTTAACGTGATCACCGATAAAAATAGCGGGAATATAACGGTTGTGGTAAAAACGGGGAAAGTGTCTGTTTCTAAAAACAGCAGCCGGAATAAAACGGAAGTCATACTGTCCCCCAACGAGGGCATAATGTATTCTGTCCAATCCCGGCGAATCGTAAAATCCGGGCCCGACAGCACGCCTATGTTCACAGATGGCAAGCCTAAGGCGCATGCCATCAATTTTAATTTTGATGAAATGCCGGTGGCCGGAATCTTCGCCACCCTGGAAGAAGGGTACGGTATAAAAATAAATTATGATGAAAAGGCTTTTTCAAAGTGTATTGTGACGTCTTCTTTGACAGATGAATCTTATGAAGAAAAGCTGAAAATCATTTGCGCTGCTGTGAATGCCGGTTATAAAATTGGTAATAATGAGGTGTATATAGAAGGTGCAG
>DASRLM010000241.1:0-3622 GCA_035648455.1 Puia sp.
TGCGCCGAGTGATAAGTTATACATCGCGGCCATAGGCTGCGGGGGAGAGGCGGAGAATGATATTCATCATTATGCCACGGCTCCAAAAAAAAATGCAGTGATTGCTTTTCTTTGCGATGTAGATGACCGGCAGGCCGCTCCGCGCCGTAAAGAATTTCCGAAGGCGCCGTACTATAACGACTGGCGCGAATTATTTGACAAGGAGAATAAACATTTTGATGCGGTCACTGTCGCTATTCCGGATCACAACCACGCCCTTGTTGGATACAGAGCGATGCAACTCAAAAAACATTTGTATCTGCAGAAACCGCTGACGCATGATATCTATGAAGCGCGGGTGCTTACGGAAGCTTCCAAAAAATTTAAGGTCGTCACCCAGATGGGCGACCAGGGTGCATCCTGCGATGGAATGCGAACACTCCGGGAATGGTTCGAGGCCGGTCTGATCGGCGACATCGAAAAAGTTTATTGCTGGACGGACCGGCCTGTCTGGCCGCAGGGCATCGCGTGGCCCGCAACACAAAAAACGATACCCAAGGAACTTCATTGGGATCTTTGGCTGGGAACCGCGGAGCAAACCGATTATATTGACAATCTGGTTCCTTTTAACTGGAGGGGCTGGTGGCGTTTCGGAACAGGTGCGCTGGGGGACATGGGATGTCATATCATGGGCCCTCCTTTTAAATTGCTTGAGCTCGGCTATCCAACGGAAGTATCCGGCAGCGCAAGTACGGTGTACAAAGGTATTTTTGCGGAAGGTATTTATCCGGAAAGCGGTCCTGTATCCAGCTCGATCCGGTTCCGGTTCAAACAAAAGAACAACCGTAACCTGGACCTCTACTGGATGGACGGAGGCATTGCGCCCGAGCGCCCGGATGAACTGGATGAGGATACGAATATGAATGAAGCGCTTGCGGATTGGCCGGGAGAGAACGATTTTGAAGGCGGAACGCTTTTTATCGGCACCAAGGGAAAAGTCTCCTGCGGTTGGGGTGGCAGTCATCCGCGGTTGTTACCGGTATCAAAAAATGAAGACATTCATATTCCGGAAAAGTATCCACGCGTAGCGGGAGGAATGGATGGCCACTGGTGGCAATGGGTAGATGCCTGTATTGCCGGATACGGAAATGCGGAAGTGGATTCTCCGTTTGAGGGATACGCAGGACCATTGACCGAAACCGTTCTCCTGGGAAATTTATTATTACGCAGTTTCAGTCTCCAGGAAAAGATAAAAAGGAATGATCCCGTATATGGGAATATGGAGGGATTTAAATTCCCGGGCAGATACATCAACTTTAAATGGGATGGGGGCAACATGAAAATAACCAATTTCGAACCCGCCAATCAGTTTATCAGGCGCACCTACCGGCAAGGTTGGGGAGAACTGAAATTGTAATGAATAACCTGAACAACAGCTGCGAAAACAAACTGGGGAATGCAAATCCATGAAGATAAACGTAATGGGATCTTACGAGGACCTGAGTGAGCAGGCTGCGGATGTTTTGATCAAAGCGTTAAAAAGAAAAAAGGATTTACTGCTTTGCGCTGCAACAGGCGGTTCTCCCACCGGGTTCTATGATCTATTGTCAAAAGAACATCATCGCCTGCCAGAATTTTTTGAACAGATCAGGATCATCAAGCTGGATGAATGGGGCGGTGTGCCTATGGATGATCCCGGAACCTGTGAATCCTATTTACAGGAACACCTGATACGGCCGCTTCAAATTGAGAAGTCCCGGTATATTTCTTTTAGCAGCAACCCGGAGGATCCGGCCGCTGAATGTAAAAAGGTACAACAGCAACTGGAAGCATGGGGAGGAATTGATGTGTGCATTGTCGGTCTGGGCATGAATGGTCATGTGGCGCTGAATGAGCCGGCTGATTTCCTGGAGCCGGATGTGCATGTGGCAAAACTTGCTGCCACTTCCCTTACCCATTCCATGATTTCGGAAATGAATAAAAAACCTGGCTTTGGTTTGACGCTGGGGATGAAATCCATTTTAGAATCCAAATTGATTTTAATGCTCGTGAACGGAAAAAAGAAAAAGGAGATTGCCCGTTCATTTTTGTCAGGAAAAGTGACCACTCAATTACCCGCTTCGTTTTTATGGCTTCATCCGAATGCCATCTGTTTTATTGACAGAGAAGCATACTAAAATGAACCGGTAAACGGTAATAGATTCGCGTCAGGATGATTAATTATTAACCACCCCCGTAATCGATATGAAAAGAAAAATGATCCTATATGTCCGCGTATTTTTAAGTTCGTTTCTGGCTTTGACTTTAAAGGCACACGCTCAGGTTTATGCGGACGGAAGACCCGGTGCATCCCTGCGGATTCCCTGTACCGATGAAGGGATTGTATTAAGATATGGAAACGGACCCGACAGTTGCGATGTTTATGGCGCCAGAGAAGCCGTGGTTAACCGGGTTGAGGACACCTATTATTTGTTTTATGATGGTGCCGGGAAAAACGGATGGGTGGCCTGTCTGGCAGAAAGTAAAGATTTAAGGACATGGCATAAAAAAGGGGCCATTCTATCCCTGGGAACTCCGGGCGCAAAAGATGCTAAAAGTGCTTCTTCGCCCTGGGTAATCAAAGAAGATGGCATCTGGCATATGTTTTATTTAGGAACACCACATACTTCTCCGCCGCCGGATCGCATTCCTTCTTTCCCTTACCTGACGATGAAAGCAAGGTCCGCATCGCTGGAAGGACCATGGATAAAACAATATGATGTTACCCCGTTTTCACCCAGGGCGGGAACTTATTATTCGGAAACGGCGAGTCCCGGATTTATTGTGAAAATCAAAAACGAATACCTCCAGTTTTTTAGTGCATCAATCCAGGACCGCGACCGGGATCTCACAAAAAGAACACTCGGCATTGCCCGCACACGCAATCTGAATGGCGCCTGGCGTGTGGACAGCCTGCCCCTTGTTCCGCTGAGTGAGCAGGTTGAAAATTCATCCCTCTTTTTTGAGAAAGCAATAAAAACCTGGTTTTTATTTACAAATCATATTGGTATCAATCAAAACGGAACGGAATATACGGATGCCATCTGGGTATATTGGTCAAGAGACATTAATAAATGGGATACAAAAAACAAAGCCATCGTTTTGGATGGTTCCAATTGTTCCTGGGCAAAAGGAGCAATCGGCATGCCCTCGGTAATACAGACAGGTAACCGGCTGGCGCTATTTTACGATGCTCCCGGCGCAAACAGCACTAGCCACATGAAGCGAAATATTGGCCTGGCGTGGCTTCAACTGCCGCTGGAAATTCCGGAGAGTGGCTCGGGCGGTCAGAGCCATATAAGTGAGTGACGGGTTCGGTGGGGTCCAAACTGCACCAGCCATATCAACCCCGCCTATTCAGCCTCGCTCTCTTCTATATATCATCCCCACCCATCCTGGGGTTTTGAAATAACCTACTCCAGCTTAAAACCATCCTCCTATCTAAATGATCCGGATGATAACCGCGTCGGCGTATATACCCACTCGATAATAAACACCGAGCGGCTTTTAACCGGTATTAATTATGCTCCTCCGCTCAGGATAAACCATCCATACATAGGATGCCTCCTGGGTTTTACCTACACATCCACCACCCAAACACCCC
>DASRLM010000242.1:0-4581 GCA_035648455.1 Puia sp.
CAAAAATATAGCCAATACCAATAAATTTAGAAGAAAGTGATAGTTTTAGATAAATTTGTAGGATAAATAAATAATCCGCCATGCAAAAAGCCGCTGAAAAAGAAAATTCGGCTATACAGCCGGTTCCTCTGGATGAAAAGGACAGGGCCATCCTCAGGCTGTTACAGGGAAACGCCAAGATGACCGTACGCGAAATTGCAGCAAATGTTCACCTGAGCACTACGCCGGTTCATGAGCGCATAAAACGCATGGAAGATGAAGGGGTCATTCTGCAGTATGCCACCCTGGTAAATCATGCGCGGATAAAAAAAGGACTGATGGCCATCTGTTACATAACGCTTAAAGAACACAACAAAAAATCGGGCGCAAAATTCATCAAAACCATTCAGGAATTTCCGGAAGTGATTGAATTTTACATTATATCCGGTGCCTTTGATTTTATGCTGAAGGTTGTGGCGGAAGTCATGGACGACTATTACGATTTTCACGTAAACAAACTGGGCCAGGTGGAAAATATCGGCCAGGTGCAAAGCACATTTGTGATGGGGGTGATCAAACAAACCCAACCCATGATCAGCTAACCGTTTTC
Source organism: Puia sp. (assembly GCA_035648455.1). Taxonomy (GTDB): domain Bacteria; phylum Bacteroidota; class Bacteroidia; order Chitinophagales; family Chitinophagaceae; genus Puia. The sequence continues at coordinate 590 of DASRLM010000242.1, forward strand.
AGCATCTGGGCCACCACTTTATCAATGGGAAGCGTCAGGGCCGACTCGTTGAAGGCATGCCAGTCAATAAAACGGAAAGTTTCCGTTTCGCCTGTCCTCCGGTAGGTTTCCATCTGCCGTTCATCAAAATCAAATAATGAGGTCCGCAGCGGAACCCGGATCTCTTCCAGCGCTTCCACGCGGTAATAAATCGAAATGATCTGGTGTTCGGGATTAAAGGCACTCATCTGAAAAAAATCGGTGGTATACAGATGATCCTTCACTTTTACATCCAGGTTCATCTCTTCCTTGAATTCCCTTTTCAGACAATCCCGGGTTCCTTCCCCGAATTCCAATCCGCCTCCGGGGAATTTGGTGATATAATCCCCGCGGATCAGTTCATCCGAAACAAGCACTTCCTTATTTTTTCCGGTGAGGATTCCGTACACGCGGACGTTGAATAACTGGCTCATGCATCCATCGTTCTTAATGAACGTGGGTCAAATATCGCAAATCAATACATCCTGTGTCGGGATTTTTTTAACCGCAGCTGCCGGGAAATCGCCCCCGCTGATTCCCCCTGACTATGAATTGCGCATACCCACGGGCAAGACAGCAGGGACATCCCGGTTGCATGTCAGCTCTCATAGATGAAAACCTGCGGGCGGACCTTCTGTTCCGGCCGGTGCAGGGCAGACTTCTCTATTGACCCCCGCCAAAATCAGGGGCATTTTTATCGTACCATATCCTTTGGGTACTCAGTGTAGGCAGATCCTGGGCATTGGGCGTAAAGCCCTGGTCGCCCATGGCGGCGTTCCAGTTTGCCCTGTTTACTTCACCCGGATCTATTAACCACCACCGGCGGGGTATAGTTTCATTAAATGTTTCCCGGCTATAATAAGCAGACCCGTATTTTGGATAACCCGTTCTCCGGCACAACACAAATCCTTCATTCATGTTGCGGAAGAAGTTCAGGTATTCCTGAATATAGATCCTTTCCAGATCGTTGGTTCCATTGAATTTCACCTGACTGTTGTTCAGGTAAGCATCTATTACGGTACTGCCGTCGTCTGTAAATGCCGTGGTACTGACGGCCGTTTTTGAAATGTCGTTCATGCTTTGTATGGAAGAAGCGATGCCTTTCTTATACCAATCTTCTGCTGTGCCTTTGGTGTCCACAGCACCTGCATAGCCTTTTTCAATAAGCTCTGCCACCATAAGGCAACTTTCCGCATTGGATACCAGCATTTCCGTATACTGCGCATCCAGTTCGGTGGGCCGGTTCCACCGGGGAGCAAAAAGATACCTGTTGATCGGAGAGATAAGGAAATACTTTGACGGGCCGACAGGAAATGCATTGCTGAGAAAAGCAGCGCGGGTGGGGTCGGTGGTCCAATCGGCAGGACCTCCCTGGAATTGTATCAGCGGGTCATTGACATCAATAAAAGAAGGCGGCGTTACGCTGTACTTGGTCAGCGAATCTTTAAAACTGGCATCCAGACCGTTTGACGTAAAGTAAATGCCGATACGCGGGTCAGTCGATGCCTTCATAAATTGTATAATCGACTCGGAAGCGTAACGGGTGGAACGGTAGTTAATGTCGGAGATGCCAATATAATTTTTATTTACATAAGAAAGCTGGGCATCATTCGTATTAATGGGACCGTTGGGATCGCTCATTACCTGCTGAAAGATTTCTTTGGTTTTATCTGGGTTCTGATTTTCCCATCTTACAGCAATGCGCAGTTTTAAAGTATTGGCAAGCTGTATCCATTTTACCCAGTCGCTTTTATAATAAAAGTCGGCGGTTCCGTAACTCTGCTGGTCAGCCGTTGAACCCGAGAGGTCTGTAATAGCAGAGTTCAACTCCGAGATCCAGCTATTGAACAGGGTATCCTGCGAATCATATACCGGGTTGTATTTGGAATCGTAACGACCCTCCTCGGCCTCGCTGTATGGAATGGAACCATTCATATCGGTAACCTTGATCCCCTGTAAGATCTGCAGAACGTAAGTGATGGCTGCCATATTCCGGTACGCATCTTTGTCCGGCTTCATACCGATCTGCCTTCTGATTTCCACCAGGTTCGGCAGGATGGAAGTGTAAAATGCAGCATAGCGGCTGTTCACATTCCCGGTTATTTCATAAGGGTCCGAGGTGATGTGCTGGGTGAACCGCCACAACTGCTCCATATATTCCCAAACATATTCCCCGTATGCGTAGGTCACCAGCTTATCCTCGGAGAAGGTGAGTAAGAACTTAATATCCGGATTCACCACCACGCTGGGATCCGTATTTGTTTCGCCAAAGTTTTTTTTACAAGACGGGATCAATACCATTGAACCTGCAAAAATCAACAGCAGTAAATATGTTAATGGTGCCTTTTTCATGAAATTGTAGTTAAATAGTTTTTAAAACTGCCTATCCGCTGACATTAAAAGGATGCCCTCAGGGAGAATGAAATATTCCTCGTCATGGGGAGATTCGTTGTTTCCCCTGAATAGGCCGTGTTGTTTGAACCATTGTCAGCCGGATTGAAGTCATACGGTAATGATTTATACAGGTATAACAGGTCGCGGCCCACGATGGAAACGGATAAACCGTTCAGCTTGATTTTCTGGTAAATGTTTTTGGGTAAATTATAGCTGAGCGCTACCTGGCGCAGGGATATCCATGAATTTTTCAGCACCCAGTAATCAGACACGCCCGTTGAAGAAGAGCCGTACCGGTAGAAGAACTGTGGTGTATGGGTGGGTTCCACATAACCTTTGTCATAAGCCTCCTTGTAAGTGAGACCACTTACATCCACCTGGCTGCCATCCGCCTTCGTCACCATTTGTCCGGCTGGAAACACACCTTTCGGAATCATGCCATCATCATAGGTTATCCCGTCAAAAGCACTGGTCCAGGATATTCCGCCCGTTTTGGCATCTCTGCCGGCCAGGGTATTCGGAAACACGCCTGTATGTGTTCCGTACCGATAGGTAAGCAGCACGTAATCACCGCCGATCTTGGCATCCAGCAATATATTCAGGCTGAAATTTTTGTAGGTGAACGTATTGTTGAATCCTGCCCTGAATTTGGGATTGATATCCCCAACGGTCTGCCATACATTGCTTCTGACAGGGAAAGCAGCCCGCGCATCGGATCGCCAGGCAAGGACTGGCAAACCATTCCGGGGATCATTCACTTTATTGCCGCCGGCGTCCATGGCCTGGTAGGCAGTGGAATGAATGGTGGTGCGCAACTGTCCATAGGAACCTCCGACCACAGCCCAGGTACTGATTTCCCCGATATTGGCGCCCAGGTCAAGCTCGGTTCTTCCTGGAGCGAGTTCCACAATTTTATTTTGATTCCTGGAATAGGTAAGGGCCGAATTCCAGCTGAAATTCCTTGTTTTTACAGGAGAGGCATCCACAGCAATTTCTATCCCTCTGTTCTGCACATTGCCGGCATTGATGAGGATGGAATTCACGCCGGATTCCTGTGGAGAGGTGATGGGAATGATCTGATCCCTGGTGTTGTCCTGGTAAACCGACAAATCAAAACCAATCCGGTTGTGCAGAAAACGCATTTCAAGACCGAGTTCCTCAGACAATTTCCTTTCCGGTTTCAGGTTGGGTTGCAATACAGAAATCACGCCGGGATTATTCGGATCCAGCGGGCTGTAGGTAGAGGTAGGCAGCGTTGTGCCATTGGCATAAGTAAACCCGTTAAAACTAAAGCCGGGATTAATGATGTACGGATCGGTATCCTTACCCAGTGATGCCACATTTCCCCTGAGCTTGCCAAAACTTATCCAGGATGGCAGTCTGAGCGATTCAGAAAAGATCCACGACAGGCTGACGGCAGGATAGTTATAAAAGTTGTTACCGGAGCCATTGGTATAGGTCAGCGCCGATGACCAGTCTCCGCGGAAAGTAGCCTGCAGGAACAACATGTTTTTATAGGCAAGATCTGCACTCGCATATAAGGAATTAAAACTTTTGCGGGATGAAACACCACCGGAAGT